>CALHHQ010000027.1 GCA_938030645.1 uncultured Rhizobiaceae group bacterium | reverse complement strand
CATCTGTCTCAATTCGTGAACCAAAATTATTGGTGATTGAACAGCAGTTCTAGGAAATGAAAGGATTGGTTAACCACGCGTGTTTACATTTCGGTAATCTATTGGACTGATTTGCGGTCCGTTTTTGCTGTCTGACTGGCTCTGTGCACATGAAACTGAAAACCCACCAATTGTCGCTTGCCTCTGCGCTTGCTGTTGGACTGTTTGGTTTTCAGGCGCAGTATGGTCATGCCCAACAAGCAACAGAACTTCGTCAAACCCTCGGAGGCCAAACACCTCTGACAGACGATAATTTGGACGGGATTGACGATTCCGAACAAGAGCTTGATCCCCAACCCAATCAAACGCCTGTCTTTAGTGACAGTCTTCCGATACCTGATGACAATGCGGACAACACAGTTCGTTCCAGCGCTAATGGGCTGACAAATACGAGAACACAAGCCGCTAACGATACCGCCAGTATTCGTCAATTGTCCAATGGTGCGGATGAAGCTGAAGTGGATGGAAACCCGAGGGCGCGGCGTGCCACACAGGTTCAGATTGCGGATCCCATAACGGGTGAAGCATCACCCATTACCAACCGCCCATTTGCTCCCATTGAAGGAACGCGGCGAGATCCAGAAGCAGATCCTTACGCTCCATTGGGAATTCGTCTCGGCAGTTTTGATCTTTTCCCATCTCTTCAACAGGAGTTTGGTTGGACATCAAATGGTGAATCCACTGACGGTGGTGCAGCGAGTGCATTTTCGCAAACGACAGCACGTACAGCATTTCAATCAAATTGGTCTGTGCACGAATTGCGCGGTGATATTAGCCTCGATTACCAGTCGTTTTTTGACGATGCTTCAGATGATTTGCCATCGGGCAATGGTGCTCTTGATCTGCGTATTGATGTGAATCGCGAAATTACTGCGCGCGCTGGCCTTGCCTATTTGTTGGCCACAGAGACCCCGACCAGTGAGAACTTAAATCTGCCAACAGGTTTTGTGCTGGACGGTCGCCCGATCATTAGTGATCTGCAGAGCTATGCTGAAATAGCCCGCAATGCTGGTCGTCTTTCCACCAGCTTGCGTGCAACGATCACGCGAACGACTTTTGGTGATATTGAAACAGTCAGTAGCGGTTCGGTTTCCCAAGAAGATCGAAATAACTATTTGATGCTGGCGACGGCACGTGTTGCTTATGAACTGAGTCCAACTCTGAGCCCATATTTTCAGGTTTCAGCTGGTGGTCGTATTCATGATGTTGAAGTCGACCGCAACGGCAACCGACGCAACAGCGTCGTGTATGAAGTTCAATCTGGGGTTAATATCGACCTCGGCGAAAAGTTGAACGGGTCATTGGGGCTGGGATATCGGGCAGAAATTTATGACGATCCAACTTTGAATTCGCTTCAAAGCCCTCTGATCAGCGCCACGATCAATTGGTCTCCTGAGCGGCTGACCACCGTGTCTGCAACGCTTGCCTCCACCTTGGCTGGTTCGATTGTTGCTGACGAAAATGGGTCTGTTGTCCATTCCGCAACGGTGACTGCGACGCGAGACATTCGTCCGAATTTCTCAGTCAATGCACGTATGTTCGCGTCATATACGGATTTTGATCAGGGCAATCGCGAAGATATTTTCTTGCAATCTGAAGTTGGCGCTGAATGGCGTCTGAACAGAACTCTCGCACTTACAGGTCGTGTAGGCTTCGAGCGTGCGATCAGTTCAGAATCAGGTTCAGGATTTGATGCTGCAACTGTCCGTGCAGGCATTCGCATTCAGCGATAGCAACGCGCACAATGCGCGTTGCTGGCTTTAGCCTTTGAGCGCATCTTCAATGATTTTGCGAACCACAGGCCCTGTGTCGTCTCGGTCCAAAGCGAAATGAATGTTGGCTGCAATGAAGCCTTCCTTCAAACCACAATCAAACGTTTGACCAGTGAATTCATAGCCATAGAAGTCCTGTTGGCCTGCTAACTTCTCCATGGCGTCAGTCACTTGAACTTCACCGCCAGCACCTGTTTCCTGATTTTCCAGCAGGCTGAAAATTTCCGGTTGCAGAATGTAGCGACCGTTGATCATCAAGTTTGATGGTGCGTCTTCGAGAGCTGGTTTTTCAACCATGGCCTCAATTTTAAAGCCTGTACCGAATTTTTCGCCCGGTGCGACGATGCCTTTGGATGGAATGTCTTCCTCGGTGGTTTGTTCAACAGCAATGATGTTGCCACCGGTTTCATTATAGACATCCATCATAGAAGCGAGACAGCCTCTATTGTTCGATTTCATCACCATGTCGGGAAGTAATAGGGCGAATGGCTCGTCACCTACTATGTCGCGCGCACACCAAACAGCATGGCCGAGTCCAAGCGGAGCTTGTTGGCGTGTGAAGCTCGTTCTGCCCGCTTCGGGCTGATGTTTGGCCAGCAAATCCAGCATTTCTGTTTTGCCGCGACCAGCCAGTGTGTCTTGCAGTTCGGGCTGGAGATCAAAGTGATCTTCAATGGCGTTTTTGTTACGGCCAGTCACAAAGACGAAGTGCTCAATTCCGGCTTCTTTGGCTTCGTTCACAGCATATTGAATCACCGGCATATCAACGACCGTGAGCATCTCTTTGGGTACTGATTTTGAAGCGGGAAGAAAACGTGTTCCCAAACCAGCAACAGGGAAAACCGCTTTGCGGATTGGGCGTTTCAAGTGATTGTGAGCAGACACATGTTTCTCCAGCGAATGTACATTTTGATTGTGGCGTTCAAATTTCCATCACCTTTGTCATGCATTGGTTACGAATTGTGATCGAAATGTCAGATGGCAAAGATCATGGTAAACTAATCGTTAATAAAGATGCTTTTGAATCGGCGATTCGGTATTCTTTCCTGCTGAAAGAAACAAACTCAAATGGGGTTTTGGTATGGCACATGTGAATAACAATTTGAGCCGCTCAATTGTGATGTTGATTGTTTTGTCATTTGTAGCAATCGCTGCGCAACCGGCATCTGCAAGTGCCGGATTTCGCAAGTGGATTAACGACTTTAAATCGGTTGCCACTAAGAATGGCATTCGGTCTTCAACTTATGATCGGGCTTTTAAAGGCATACGGTCTCCTGATCCTGAAGTTCTTGAACTTGCGCGCTACCAACCTGAATTCCGCCAGAAAATGTGGATGTATTTTGACAGTCGTGTGAACGAGCAATCGATTGCCCGTGGGCAAGATGAAAAGAAACGTTGGAGCAAATGGCTGAGCCGTATTGAACGCAAATATGGCGTGGATCGGGATATACTCCTGGCTATCTGGTCAATGGAAACAGGCTATGGCGAAGCCCTGAAGAAGGACAAATCGTTGCGCAGTGTTGTTCGCTCACTGGCAACTTTGGCTTATTCTGATCGTCGCCGCCGCAAGTTCGCGCGCACGCAATTGATCTCAGCAATGAAAATTGTTCAAAACAATGGTATCAGCCTTAACAAACTGCGCGGGTCTTGGGCCGGTGCAATGGGTCATACGCAGTTCATTCCAAGCAGCTATCGCGCTTATCGCCAAGACATTGACGGAGATGGGCGTGCTGATATCTGGGGTTCCATACCTGACGCACTTGCGACTGCTGCAAACCTTTTGCGCAAAAACGGCTGGCGCACGGGCGAGACTTGGGGATACGAGGTCAAAGCCTCTAAATCTGCATCACGGTACATTAACAAAACCCGCACTGTGGGATCATGGGCCAAGCTTGGCGTGCGTCGTGCAAACGGCAAATCATTTCCTCGTTCGAAACAACGTGCGACTTTGAAGTTCCCTGCAGGTAAAAACGGTCCAGCCTTTTTGATGCTGAAGAATTTTTACGTCATCAAGCGCTACAACAACTCTGACAAATACGCATTGGCTGTTGGCCACCTTGGCGATCAGATTGCGGGTTATGGCGACTTCCGAAAGCAACTGCCGCGTCCCTACAAAAAACTGTCTTTCGACGAGAAGATAGAGTTGCAGTCTTTACTTGCCCGTTTGGGGTTGTATGACAGCGATATTGATGGGAAAATTGGTAGTGGGACACGCTCTGCAATACGCAAAGCTCAAATTAAACTTGGTCTTAATCCTGACGGGTTTGAGTCTCACAAACTGCTCAAGAAGCTTCGCAACAGAGGTTAATCTCTGACACTTTTTGCGGAGTTAGAATTCGCATAGGTGTTTCGTGAAGAAGTTGTCGCAGCTCGCTGCAGCCACATTGTTTATCTTTATTGGCGCGTTGGTTCTTCCGACGAGTGCTCCGCAAAATGCGGGGCATTCGCCTTTTGGGTTTGTGCAACCCGCTTCTGCACAATCGACTGCGAAGAAACGCAAACGCAAAAGTCTGTTCCGCATTCTTTTTGGGCGTAAGAAAACAAAGAAAGCCGTGGTGAAACGCAAGAGTAAGCGGCGCGTCACTAAGCGCAGTAAATCGAAGCGAAAAACTCGGAAGACTGCGAAGCGTTCAACGAGAAGCCGCACGAAGAAACGCGTTAAAAAAAGAGTTCGTATCGCAGGTGCTTCGGCGGCTGCTGTGAAATCAAGCGAAAAGGTCGAAAAGATTGAGGGTGCGAAAAAAGTGCTCGTTGTCGGAGATTTTTTCGCTGGTGGCTTGGCTGATGGTCTCCAGCATTTGTTAAACGATTCAGCTACAATTGTTGTGGTTGATAGAACCAAAGGGCTTTCAGGTTTTGTTCGTAACGACATTATCGATTGGCCGTCGGAGCTTCCGAAAATGGTGGCGGAAGAAAAGCCTGACTTTGTGGTTGCCATGCTTGGATCAAACGACCGTCAATTGATGATTGAGGGTGGCAAAAAATTGAAAAAGCGCACGCCCGAATGGGATGCGGCTTATACCAATAGAGTTGCAAGTTTGGGCAAAGCTTTGGGCGCGACAGGCGTTCCGTTTTCTTGGATAGGGCTTCCCCCGGTGCGTTTTAACACGATGAACAAAGACTATCTCGTCTTCAATGAAATTTACTCCAAATCTGCCGAAGCCGCGAATGGACAGTTCATCGATGTTTGGGATGGGTTTTCCGATGAAGATCGTGCTTATTCGCGCTCAGGCCCTGACGTTCAAGGTCAAATTGTGTTGCTGAGACGCAAAGATGGTATCAATCTGACCAAAGCTGGTCGCAGAAGACTGGCGTTCTTTGTAGAGCCCACCATTAGACAAGCGTTTGAAAGCGGTGTTGGTTTGGCGGGTTTGACGTCTGAATTCGGAAATCGCCGATCAGCATTTGATCTTGAAACATTCGCACCAAAGAAGGCGGTTTACGATCCTGCTACCAGCCGAACCACTGTTGTGGTGCGATTGGGTGACCCTGCATCGGATGGTGGTTTGGAGCTTGCGGGTGACAGATCGCCGGAAAAGAGCGCCGCCATTCCTGCTTCTGATGGTAAACTCTCTGGAGCGATAGCCAGACGTTCTGGCCGTGCAGACAATTTCAACTGGCCACCAAGTGAAGCACCAGCTCCGCCTATCTCAGCAGTGGCAGCCAGCAATTAGAAATGTTGGGAAGTGTTCCCCGCGTTAACGGGGAAGAACTGTTTCACCCATAAGTGCCTGATCAACAGCGTGAGCGCACTGGCGACCTTCGCGAATGGCCCAAACCACGAGTGATTGACCTCGGCGCATATCGCCAGCTGTCCATACTTTGTCGACACTGGTTTTGTAACTGAACGTATCGGCAAACACATTGTCACGAGGATCGAGTTCCACACCCAGATCAGAAATCATACCTTCGGTGACAGGTGAGACAAAACCCATAGCCAACAAAACGAGATCTGCTTTCAATTCAAATTCGGTGCCTTCGATGGGCTGGAATTTTTCATCTACACGGGTGCAGATGATTTTCTTAACTTGACCATTCTCGCCTTCAAAGCGGGTTGTCATGACCGAGAATTCGCGTTCTGCACCTTCTTCCTGGCTGGAAGATGTGCGCATTTTCAAAGGCCAGTTTGGCCATGTGAGCAATTTGTCTTCGCTTTCTGGGGGCGTTGGCATAATTTCCAATTGCGTCACCGATAGAGCGTTTTGGCGGATAGATGTGCCGATGCAATCTGAACCCGTGTCGCCACCACCGATGACAACAACATGTTTACCCGAAGCTAAAATTGGTTCCACATTGTCATTGTGCTCTTCGCCTACTCGACGGTTTTGCTGTGGCAAAAATTGCATGGCGAAATGAACACCGTTGAGATCGCGACCTTCGATTGGCAGGTCACGAGGTTTTTCGGCCCCGCCAGACAAGATCACTGCATCGTGCTGGGCGGTAATATTTTCAATCGTTTCGTCGTGACCAATGTGGACGCCTGTATGCAGCGTTACACCTTCGGCAACCATTTGTTCGGTGCGGCGATCAATATGGGTCTTTGCCATTTTGAAATCAGGAATGCCGTAACGCATAAGTCCGCCAATTTTCTGGTTCTTCTCGTACAGATGAACATCGTGGCCAGCACGGGCCAATTGTTGGGCTGCAGCCATTCCTGCTGGACCTGAACCAATAACAGCAACCTTTTTGCCTGTTTTGGTTTCTGCGATTTGTGGCTTGATCCAACCATTTTCCCAAGCTTTATCAACAATCGCACATTCGATGCTTTTGATTGTCACGGGGCTGTCGATCATGTTCAGCGTGCAAGATGCCTCGCATGGGGCAGGGCAAATGCGGCCTGTGAATTCTGGAAAGTTGTTTGTTGAGTGCAAGTTGCGCGAGGCTTCTTCCCACTCACCACGATACACTAGATCGTTCCAGTCAGGGATCTGGTTGTTGACCGGGCAGCCTTTTAGGCCTTTCACATCATGACAAAACGGAATGCCACAATCCATGCAACGGCTGGCTTGGTCACGCAGGTTCGTTTCCGGTAAGGGAATGACGAACTCATTGTAATTGCGAATGCGGTCTGACGCAGGACGGTATTTCCGGTCCTGACGGTCAATCTCCATAAAGCCTGTAACTTTACCCATTTACTTCACTCCACATTCTTGCCGCTGTTGCAGCTGTCATTTTGTCTGTTAGATCAGTGTTGGCATAGCTTATTCAGCTGCGACACCAGCTGCCATTTGCGCTGCCTCGATTTCGGCCAATGCGCGACGGTATTCGGTCGGCATGACTTTCACGAATTTCGGACGGAAGGTTTCCCAATTGTCGAGAATTTCAGCAGCGCGGGATGAACCCGTGTATTGCTTGTGGTTTTCGATCAACTGACGCAAACGCTCATCGTCATAGCGCGTCATATCGGAAGAGACATCAACACGACCGTGGTGCTCAATGTCGCCGCCGTGGTGATGCTCTGATTCCATCAGATCGTCTTCTTCAGGAACAGGTTCCAAGTCCACCATGGCAAGGTTGCAACGGTTGGCAAAGGTTCCGTCTTCGTCAAGCACATACGCAATGCCGCCTGACATGCCTGCTGCAAAGTTGCGGCCTGTATGTCCAAGAACTGCGACCACGCCGCCTGTCATATATTCACAGCCGTGATCGCCCACGCCTTCGACAACCGCAATGGCGCCTGAATTGCGCACGGCAAAACGTTCACCAGCAACGCCGCGGAAATAACACTCGCCTTCGACAGCACCGTATAAAACTGTGTTGCCCACAATGATCGATTTGAATGGATCAATCTGCGTTGCCGTTGCTGGCGGATAGATGATCAGTTTGCCGCCGGATAGACCTTTACCGACATAATCATTGCCTTCGCCTTCAACTTCTAGCGTTACGCCTTTGGCGACCCATGCTCCGAATGCTTGGCCAGTCGTGCCATTCAGTTTGATGTGAATAGTATCTTCATCAAGACCTGCATGGCCATAGCGCTTGGCCACTTCGCCAGACAACATGGCACCCGCAGAACGGTTGTAGTTGCTAATGCTCATTTCCAGTTTCACTGGCTCACGGTTCTCAAGAGCAGGCATCGCCTGTTTGATAAATTCATGGTCCAGAATATCATCGATATGATGAACCTGTGTTTCACAATGGTAAATCGGAACATCATCTCCCATTTTTGGATCGTGGAAGAGATTGGAGAAATCCAAACCTTTTGCTTTCCAATGGTCAATCGCTGTGTCGCGGTCGAGAACATCTAGTTGGCCAACCATCTCACTCAATGTGCGAAAGCCAAGTTCTGCCATGAGTTCGCGAACTTCTTCCGCCACGAAGAAGAAATAGTTGATCACATGTTCAGGTGCGCCGTTGAAGCGTTTGCGCAAAACTGGGTCTTGAGTCGCCACACCAACAGGGCAGGTGTTGAGGTGACATTTGCGCATCATGATGCAACCCGCAGCTACCAGTGGTGCTGTGGCGAAGCCAAATTCATCGGCGCCGAGAAGTGCGCCAACAACAACGTCACGACCTGTCCGCAAGCCACCATCCACTTGAACGGCGATGCGCGAACGCAACTTATTTTTCAGCAGTGTCTGATGGGTTTCAGCCAAACCAATTTCCCATGGGGAACCCGCATGTTTGATAGAGGTTAGCGGGCTCGCGCCAGTGCCACCTTCCATGCCTGAAATAGTGACGTGGTCTGCGCGTGCTTTCGCAACACCAGCCGCAACTGTTCCCACACCCACTTCAGATACGAGTTTCACAGAAATATCTGCAACTGGATTCACGTTTTTCAGGTCGTAGATCAACTGAGCCAAATCTTCGATTGAATAAATGTCGTGGTGTGGTGGCGGCGAAATGAGGCCAACACCCGGTGTTGAATGTCGCACTTTTGCAATAATTGCATCCACCTTATGGCCGGGCAATTGTCCGCCCTCGCCAGGCTTTGCACCCTGAGCCATTTTGATTTGGATCATATCTGAATTGACCAAATATTCCGTCGTCACACCAAAGCGGCCTGAGGCCACTTGCTTAATCGCAGAGCGTTTTGAATCGCCATTGGCCATAGGTGTAAAGCGTTCAACTTCTTCGCCGCCTTCGCCCGTGTTGGACTTACCGCCAATGCGGTTCATAGCGATTGCAAGTGTTGTATGGGCTTCCGCAGAAATTGAGCCGTATGACATGGCGCCGGTGGCAAAGCGTTTTACGATGTCTGATGCCGGTTCTACCTCATCCAATGGAATGGGCTTTCGACCAGTCTCTTCAGCAGGACGCAGGCGGAACAGGCCGCGCATGGTGAGCAAACGTTCGGACTGTTGGTTTATGGAGTCTGCAAACGCACGATACTTGTCTTGACTGTTGCCACGAACCGCGTGCTGCAAATTGGTAACTTCGTCTGATGTCCATGCGTGTGCTTCACCTCTGGCGCGAAGGGCGTAGTCGCCACCCACGTCCAAGCTGCTGCGCAACACTGGAACGTTGCCATAAGCAGCGCGGTGACGTTCGAATGTTTCCTTGGCAATCTCGGCCAAACCGATACCTTCGATTTGACTGGCTGTTCCTGTGAAGTATTCAGCAATAAATTCACTGGACAGGCCAATGGCATCGACAATTTGAGCGCCGCAATAAGACTGGTACGTGGATATGCCCATTTTGGACATGACCTTCAGCATGCCTTTGTCGATTGACTTGATATAGCGTTGAATGACTTCTTTCTCATCAACCTCTGGTGGGAAATAGCCAGCAGTGTGCATCTCTGCCAGTGTTTCGAAGGCGAGATATGGGTTGATTGCTTCTGCGCCATAGCTGGCGAGCACCGCGAAGTGGTGTACTTCGCGTGGTTCGGCAGATTCTACGACCAAGCCCACCGATGTGCGTAAGCCTTTGCGGATTAGATGATGGTGTACAGCAGCGGTTGCCAACAGTGCAGGAACCGCAACGCGTTGGGCACTGAACTGACGGTCAGAAAGAATAATGATGTTATCGCCGCCATTCACTGCTTTTTCAGCTTTTTCACAAAGACGCTCTAGGCATTCTTTCACGCCGTCTGGGCCTTTATCGACATTGTAGGTCATATCCAAAATGCGTGAAACAAATTGGTTGTCGCCCATGTCGCTGATGTCGCGGATTTTTTGCAGGTCAGAGTTGCGCAAGATCGGTTGGCGCACTTCGAGACGCTTCACATTTGATTTGTGTTCAACGTCGAATAGGTTTGGACGCGGGCCAATGAAGGACACGAGGCTCATGACGGATTCTTCGCGGATCGGATCAATGGGCGGGTTGGTCACTTGAGCAAAGTTTTGTTTGAAGTATGTGTAGAGAAGTTTCGCCTTATCAGAGATCGCAGAAATCGGCGTGTCAGTTCCCATAGAGCCGAGCGCTTCTTGGCCTGTTGTGGCCATCGGCGTCATCAACACTTTGATGTCTTCTTGAGTGTAGCCAAACGCTTGCTGACCATCCAGCAGAGCATCGCCTTTGTATTTGCGCGGGGATGATTTTTCGCCAGGCAATTCTTCAAGAACGATTTGCGTTTCAGCCAACCATTTATCGTAAGGTAATTTTGTGGACAGCTGATGCTTGATCTCTTCATCAGAGATGATCTTGCCTTCTTCCAAATCGATCAAGAGCATTTTGCCTGGCTGCAAACGCCATTTTGTGACAACCTGGCTTTCGTCAAATGGAAGCGTGCCTGCTTCGGATGCCAAAACAACGGTGTCATCATCTAACACGAAATAACGGGCAGGTCGTAGGCCGTTGCGGTCAAGGGTTGCGCCAATTTGGCGGCCATCGGTAAAGGCGACCGCAGCAGGGCCGTCCCACGGCTCCATAAGCGCGGCATGATATTCGTAAAACGCGCGGCGTTCTTCGTCCATCAACGGATTGCCCGCCCAAGCTTCCGGTATCAGCATCATCATAGCATGTGCCAACGAGTAACCGCCCTGAACCAAAAGTTCCAAAGCGTTGTCAAAACAAGCGGTGTCGGACTGTCCCTCGTAGGAAACAGGCCAGATTTTTTCGATATCATCGCCGAATTTCGGAGAAGACAGTGTGGCTTGGCGTGCTGCCATCCAGTTCACATTGCCGCGCAATGTGTTGATCTCACCATTGTGAGCTACCATGCGATACGGGTG
>CALHHQ010000026.1 GCA_938030645.1 uncultured Rhizobiaceae group bacterium | reverse complement strand
GTGATGTCTGGCAGTTCACCATGTGAAGCAAGAACAAACGCTGCAGCCAAGACCAACAAGCCCTGTGCTGAACTGGCAAGAAAAAAGCTGGTTCTGTTTATTCGGCCATGAAACCCGAATAGAAAACTGACAATACCCATTGGGAAGCTCCTGATCGAAACAAAAGCAAACACCAAAAAGTTTAATATTCTAAGATCACTCAGGAATTAATGCGACGGATTGGGATGATATCGGGGATCGAATTTACCCCGATGCCCAAATAATACACGACGAACCAAAACAAGAAGAACACGACGCCGGCAAAAACACTGTTCCACAGCATACGTTTGCCAATCATGGGGTTGGCCGGAGCCGCAGGGTCAGACCCTTCAACAACGGCACCATCTTCCAATTGCGGCTTCATCTTGAATGGCAGTGTGATGAACAGCGTCAACCACCAGATCAAGAAATAGATCGCGATTCCGGTGCCAATTGCCATGTGTTAGACCTGTTCTAGTTCAACCAAAGTTCCGGTGAAATCTTTCGGATGAAGAAATAAAACCGGATTGCCATGTGCGCCAATTTTTGGCTCGCCATCGCCCAAAACGCGCGCACCGCTTTCCATTAATTGATCACGAGCCGCAATTATATCGGACACTTCGTAGCAGATGTGATGCATGCCACCCGCTGGGCTGTTCTCCAAAAACTTGGCAATGGGAGACGCTTCTCCAAGCGGATGTAAAAGCTCCACTTTGGTATTTGGCAATTCAACAAACACAACTGTCACACCATGCTCAGGCAAAGCTTGTTCATCGCTCACCGACGCACCAAGCGTGTCGCGATACATGGCAGTAGCAGCTTGCAAATCTGGCACCGCAATCGCCACATGGTTTAAACGACCAATCATGAATTACACCCGCGTCACAAACACGGTGACCAGAGGCTTTTTGCCCCAGATCTCACGAACTTCGCTGCGCAAAGCCCGTTCAACAGCTTGATGAATGCGGTTGTCGTCTCTGCGTTTTTTCGGCGGAATGTTCTCAAATGCTGCAACACCGGCATCATACAAAACATCTTCAAAGCTGTCTTGCGCATCAACCATGCGCGGCAGGCCTTCGCAAGTGATTTCTGGGTCGGCAAGCAAGTGACCATTTTTATCGATAACAAGCGACATCACCACATGGCCAACCCAAGAGAGGACACGACGGCGTTTGATGCCCATTGCGTCTTCCGTGCCAACCAAATGACCGTCCTTGTAGATACGACCATGCCGCACACTGTCCAAAACTTCCGCAGGACCCGGTGCTAAACGCAACATGTCGCCATTGCGAATTGGGGCCACATCAGCAATGCCGCAGTCTCCCATCAAACCAGCATGAGCAATCAAGTGACGTGCTTCGCCGTGCACAGGCACACCAATCGTAGGTTTGGTCCACTCATACATTTGTTTCAATTCACTGCGACGCGGGTGACCTGACACGTGAACAAGTGTTTCGCCATCGAGAATAATCTCAACACCCTGCTCCACTAACGCATTTTGAATGTTGATGATCTCACGTTCGTTGCCCGGAATAGAGCGAGATGAAAACACGACGCGATCGCCTGGTGAAAGACTGGCATTGCGATGTTCATCACGGGACAATTTGCCAAGTGCTGCGCGGTGTTCTCCTTGCGAACCCGTGCAAATCACCACAAGTTCGCGGCGTGGAACAGACTGGAACTCGTCTTCTGACAAGAACGGCGCAATTCCGTCGAGATATCCCAATTCACGAGATACATCGCAAACACGCAACAAGGAACGACCAAGAACCATGACACGACGGCCAACTTTTTCGGCGGCAATAGCGATGGAACGAATACGCCCAACATTTGAGGAGAAGGTTGTGATTAAGACGCGTCCGGGTGACTCTTCAATCACTTTAGACAGACTGTCGGACACCTCTTCTTCTGACGGCGAAACACCTTCAACCATCGCGTTGGTGGAATCACAAATGAGAGCGAGAACGCCCTCTTCACCCAAACGCCGGAAATGTTCTTCATCCGTTTTTTGGCCAAGTGTTGGTTCGTGATCCAATTTCCAATCACCTGTATGAATGATGTTGCCCAAAGGCGAACGGATCATCAGCGACACAGGTTCCGGAATTGAGTGCGTGACGTGCACACCTTCGACTTCAAACTCACCAACTTTAAATGGTGTGCCAGCTTTGAACACAGTAATAGGGATTTTTGGAGCGTTTGGCTCGGACTGCATCTTCGCTTCCAGCATCGCAGCGGTAAACGGTGTGCAATAGAGCGGCGCTTTCAACATTGGCCAAAGTGCGAGCAATGCACCGTAGTGATCTTCATGGGCATGAGTGATCACAATGCCGTCCAGATTATCCAAACGCTCGGTGATAAATTCGATATCCGGCAAAACCAGATCCGCGCCTGGAAAATCATCTCCGGGGAATGTCACCCCAACATCTACAATAATCCAGCGGCGGTTACTCTCGGAGCCGTAGCCATAGAGCGCGAAGTTCATGCCAATCTCGCCCACACCGCCCAAAGGCAGGAAGACAAGCTGTTCTTTGTTTTTCTTATTTGTCATGCCGCCTTATGCACCTAATTCACCCGTTTGGGCAAAGAATATATCTGCGGCAGAGACGGATTGCACAATTTGGTTTTCCCCGCGCAACAATAAGAAACCATCTTCGTCAATATCAACAAACCGACCTTGAATTTCTCGATCCGGAAAACGCACTGT
>CALHHQ010000025.1 GCA_938030645.1 uncultured Rhizobiaceae group bacterium | reverse complement strand
CGCCCTAACAAAAAAACCCATGCAAGAGCAATTTGCGCGGCTGTCACTGCCTCAGTTGCGAACAACAGTGCAACGAGGGCATAGAAAAGCATCGGCACTTGAAACTGATTGTCGAGATTGCGCGCCCAAGGGCGTGACAGTTCTGGTTCCCGCCCGTCATGAGCAAGTTCGTCGATTGAAAGACTGCCTGCTTTGGTCGCTTGCATCCGTTTCACAGACACCATGACAAACAAGATGAATATCAAAACCAGATGTCCGAAGACCGGAAGTAATATCCATTCAGGTGATACGGCGGGCATGTTTATGCGGTGGCGAAAAACAATATGGAGACGATGAAATCCAATGCCATCAGCAAAAACACCTGCATTCCGAGTATGAAGATTTTTCGTCGCTTAAGCACCTGTGTCGCCAACATTTCTTTCACATGGAGATATCGGAGCAGCACGAACAGCCAAGCCAAAACGACGGCAATCCAGCTGGACATTGAGGCAGCTATGCCGGCAATAATGATCGCGTAGAACATCACTGGCAGTTCAAACTGATTTGCAACGGCTCGTGTGTAAACGCGCAGGTCTTCCGGCTCGTTGTCGGTCGATTTGTACATATCCGTTGTCACACGACCGGCTTTTGCGGCCGACACGCGGGCATTCGACATTTGTATATAGCACCGAATGGTCAATGCCATTTGCGCGGCCATTGCGAGCAGTAAAAGTTTCACTTTAAAGTCGGGAGCGGCGGTCCAAATGAGAGCGAGCGTTTCCATGGCAAATCCTATCTATCGGCCTGAGTAATTCGGGCTTTCACGTGTGATTGAAACTGTATGCGCATGGCTTTCTGCAAGGCCAGCCGTTGAGATACGCACAAACTTTGCGCGATCTACAAAGTTGGGCAACGTATCTGCACCCACATACCCCATAGAGGCACGCAAGCCACCTGCCAATTGATGCAGTACAGAACCGACGGGACCTTTGTAAGGCACCTGCCCTTCGATGCCTTCTGGCACAAGTTTCAATGAGTCTGTGACTTCTGATTGGAAGTAACGGTCTGCTGATCCTCGCGCCATAGCGCCAACAGACCCCATTCCACGATAAGACTTAAACGAGCGACCCTGGTGCAAATAAACTTCACCCGGGCTCTCATCTGTACCCGCAAGCAAAGACCCAACCATCACAGTCGATGCCCCAGCAGCGAGAGCCTTGGCGAGATCACCAGAAAACTTGATGCCGCCGTCAGCAATAATTGGAATGTCAGATTTGTTAGCAACTTCCACCGCGCCCATGATTGCTGACAATTGCGGAACGCCGACACCCGCCACCATACGCGTGGTGCAAATGGAACCCGGGCCAATACCGATTTTGATCACGTCCGCACCCGCGTCGATCAACGCTTGCGTGCCATCTGGTGTTGCAACATTGCCTGCAGCAATGCGTGTGTTGTTAGAGAGTTTCTTAACTTGTGCCACTGCATCCAAAACGCGTTGTGAGTGACCATGGGCTGTGTCGATCACCAAGAGGTCGACACCCGCATCAATCAGCCGTTCGGCACGTTCAAAACCATCAGGCCCAACAGTTGTTGCAGCCGCAACACGCAGGCTGCCAGTTTCATCCTTTGTAGCATTCGGATTGAGTTGGCTGTTCTCCATGTCCTTGACTGTGATCAAGCCCGTGCAATTGCCCTTTGCATCCACCACCAACAATTTTTCGATGCGGTGTTGATGCAGTAGTTTTTTCGCATCCTCTTGCTTTACACCTTCGCGAACTGTCACCAGACCTTCGCGCGTCATCAACTCATACACTCTTTGACTTGGGTCGGATGCAAAGCGCACATCGCGGTTTGTGAGAATACCCACGAGACGACCTGTATAATGACCGCCAGACTTCCCATTCTCCACAACCGGAATGCCGGAAATTTTGTGATCGCGCATCAAGTTCAATGCGTCTTCCAAAGTTGCGTCGGGACCAATGGTCAGCGGGTTCACCACCATGCCGCTCTCAAATTTTTTCACCTGTCGCACTTCTTCGGCCTGTTGCTCAGGCTCCAGATTGCGGTGAACCACCCCTATGCCACCAGCTTGTGCCATAGCAATTGCCAAGCGGCTCTCAGTAACCGTGTCCATTGCGGCCGACATAATAGGAAGAGTGAGCGTAATATCGCGGGTCAAACGACTGGAAATATCGACCTGATTGGGCATGACTTCCGAATGGCCGGGTTGCAGCAACACATCATCGAATGTGAGTGCCTGTTCGCCTGTTGCGGTGGAGATAATTTCAGCCATTGTGTCAAACTTTCGAAAGGGTGCGGAAGCAAAGCCGTGCTGCGATTTACACAGCGTGTTTGACGGTGCCTGCTAACATGGCAATCGGTTGGTTGAAAGGCCCAGAGGCCACCTACCCCGAATTTAGTGTTGATAGTTAGAAAAAAGCCAATCTTCAGCATTCTCACGCACAATTAATACTCATTAACTTTTGGTGAACACTTGCCGTGCCATCCCTTGTAGAGCGCGTTTTTGCGCTGCGGGTTGATTCGTTTTCAGTACAGCCACTCCTTACGAAATATTGGGGGCTGTCATGGCACGTCACTTCTACCTTGTTGCGTCTGCAATCTTTGCATTTACGCTTCTTTCAACCGACATTGCACAAGCCTGTCTGGGCGTATCGCGCACAGTCACAGCGCGCAGCTTCAATGCCAATATGGGCATGGGTGGTAGCGCAGGGCTTGGTTTGCGCAACAAAGAAGTCATTTTGACTTTCGATGACGGGCCTAAGAGCTCGACAACGAGGCGCATCTTACGGGCACTTTCTGCAGAGTGCACCAAAGCGACCTTTTTTGTTTTGGGGCGTATGGCGCGGTCAAACCCCAAACTGCTGCAACAAATTGCACGCTCCGGTCATACGATTGCACAGCACACAAACGACCATCCAAATCTAACACGTCTGTCGATCGCCCGAGCCGAAAACGAAATCAATCGCGGCATCGCATCTGTTAATCTTGCGCTTGGCAGTCAAAGACGCGCGAGCACCCGTTTGTTCCGCTATCCTTATCTTGCTCGCAACTCTCGTCTTGACGCAATGCTGAAACGCAAAGGCCTCTTGCCTGTATCAGCCGGCATTGACAGCAATGACTGGAAGAGTGGTTCAGGCGCTGCCATGGTCAATCGCGTGATGGCGCAATTGAAGCGAAGAGGTCGTGGCGTCATTTTGATGCACGACATCCAAAACAAAACGGCCAGCGCACTTCCATCACTTTTGCGGCGACTGAAACAAGGTGGCTATCGCGT
>CALHHQ010000024.1 GCA_938030645.1 uncultured Rhizobiaceae group bacterium | reverse complement strand
CGCCCGAAAAAGTGCGTCAAACTTTGTCAAACTTTCAAGACAAAGCACCCGATGGTTGGTCGTGTTGGGCGTTTTCGAACCATGATGTGATGCGACATGCATCACGATGGACGGCAGAGATTGCGGATCGTGATGCCTATTTGAAAATGACCACAACTCTCATATTGTCGCTGCGTGGATCAGTTTGTTTATACCAAGGTGAAGAACTCGGTTTACCCGAAGTCGATATTCCATTCGAAGCGCTGCAAGACCCCTATGGAATTCAATTCTGGCCAAAGTTCAAAGGACGTGACGGATGCCGCACACCGATGGTTTGGGGCCACAATCAACCCAATGGTGGTTTCACCACTGAGACGCCGTGGTTGCCCATTCCCAATGAGCACACCCAAGCTGCGGTGGATAAGCAAGAAGGCGATGAAACTTCGCTTCTTGCACATTATCGTGCGGCACTGCAGTTCCGCCAGCTTCATTCAGAATTTGCAAAGGGGGACTTAAAATTTCTGAAGCAGCACGAGAATGCACTGGTGTTTGAACGCTCCCATGAAGGCACCAAAATTTTCGTGGCTATCAATATGAGCGCTGATGAAATCATACTCCCTGCTCCAAACATGGAATTTGTGGAACTGACGTCACCGGGTGCAAGTGGTCATCGTTCGAACAACGAAATTGTCCTTGAACCTTATGGCAGTTACTTTGCCCGCAACAGCGCAACTGAGGGAAACCAATCATGACCGCAGTCAAGCTGACCAATATTCGCAAGTCCTATGGTGCAACCGAAGTCATGCATGGGGTCGACCTTCAAATTGAAGAAGGCGAATTTGTCGTCTTCGTTGGCCCATCGGGCTGTGGGAAGTCCACCCTCTTACGCATGATCGCGGGATTGGAATCCATTACCAGTGGTGAAATGGAAATCGATGGCCTGCGGGTTAACGAAGTTCCGCCATCCAAACGTGGCATCGCCATGGTGTTTCAATCCTATGCGCTTTACCCGCATATGAGCGTTTACAACAACATGGCTTTCGGTTTGAAAATTGCGAAAAAATCGAAGGCGGAGGTCGACAAGCGCGTGCGGGACGCAGCTGCTATTTTGCAATTGGAACCCTATCTCAATCGCTTGCCGCGCGCCCTGTCAGGTGGTCAACGTCAACGGGTGGCGATCGGTCGTGCAATCTGCCGTGATCCGAAAGTCTTTCTTTTTGACGAACCCCTCTCCAATTTGGATGCAGCTCTACGCGTGGCGACACGTATTGAAATTGCAAAGCTAAAAGAGAGTTTGCCTAACTCTACAATGGTTTATGTCACCCATGATCAAGTTGAAGCCATGACCCTAGCCGATAGGATTGTGGTTCTGTCCAACGGATATATTGAACAAGTGGGGGCACCGATTGATCTCTATAAACGCCCTGCAAATTTGTTTGTGGCGAAGTTTATCGGTTCACCAGCCATGAACATTGTCCCCGGGACAGTTCTCAAAACCGGACCAAAAACCACCGTTCAACTTACGAATGGTGGCAAAGCGACGGTCCCAATTTCAACTGATGCTTCAATGCAAGGCCAAGCGGTTCATGTGGGTTTCCGGCCCGAAGATATGGAAGTTACAAATGCCAAATCCAAGATGATTGAAGGCGAAATCTCACTGGTGGAATCTTTAGGTGAAGTCACTAACATCTATGTGGATATCGAGGGCGTCGAGGAACCCGTTGTCATTAAGGTGCCAGAGAGCACCGATCTCAAGCGAGGCCAAACAACTGGCATGTCAGCTTCACCAGACAAAATGCATTTGTTTGACAATGACGGAAATACTCTGTTTCGCAGCTAGTGGCAGGACAGATGGTCCGAAGTGACATGTGAAGAATGCATTTTGCATTGCAAATCCCCAGAACAATAATCTGTGAGAACAGTTCGCTACGCCTAGTCTGCTGTCCTATTTTCGCAGAAGAATTGCGCACTTAGAGTTTAAGCGCTGGTTTGCACTGTTGAAGGAATATCATGAAACTCATCCTTGATACCGATCCCGGCATCGATGATGCACTGGCGTATTTTTACGCCCATGCCCATCAAGATATCGATTTGGTTGCCATGACGACCGTGTTTGGCAACGTGACAACAGCCAAAGCGACACGCAATGCATTATGGCTCAAACAGATTTCAAATGCCGAAACCACCGTTCACCATGGTGCTGAACAGCCCCTCGAAATTCCGCTGAATGATCCTGCTGATTATGTTCATGGGAAAAACGGATTTGGTGACTTCGAAATTGGCGATCTAAGGGGACAGAAGAGTGCTGAAGACGCGGTAAGCTTTCTCATAAGAATGGCTCGTGAAAATCCCGGCGAATTCACTTTATGTGCAATTGGTCCTTTGACCAATGTTGCTTTGGCTGTTCAACGCGACCCAAGCTTTTTGAGCAACCTTCAAAAGCTTGTCATCATGGGCGGCTCACTTGATGCGGGCGGCAATGTGACAGAATTTGCCGAAGCCAATTTTTGGAATGACCCTCATGCCGCAAATGTCGTTCTAAACGCTCCAGGGTCGAGCAACATTGTCATTGTTGGTCTTGATGTCACCGACCAAATTGCCTTTGGGCAAAACGATTTTGACGAAGTCACAAAGAATGCACCGCATACGGGAACGTTTCTCAATGAAATCGGGCAATTCTATATGCGGTTCAATCAATCAATCACCGGAAAGTTCCAATGCTTTCTGCATGATCCCGCTGCATTGGTTGCATGTTTGAATGAAGAGCTTTTTCAAATGCAAACTGAGTATGTGGAAGTGATTACCTCTGGAGACAAAATTGGGCAGTTGAAACGCCGACCAACTGGCGATGGACGCTCTTGCGAGATCTGTATGGACGTAGATGTGCAAGCTGTGCTTCAGGAATACAAAACTCAGGTTTACAAGAATGTTTGAGCCCATGAGTTGCTTCCCAAGCAGAAAGAAAAAGTGATATGTTAAAATTGAACTGCAATCGAAACGGTCGTAGCGCATCGTGAATATGCTCGGTAATCAGCCGCTTAAAACCGTTGACTCTGCCTTCTGGGCACTTAGCATAAAGCAATAATTTTTGAGAATGGCTTCACGTAAAGTCAATTTGGAAACTGGGAGACTACAATGAAAAAAATGACACAAAAATTGGTCATGGGTTTGGCACTGGCACTTTCAACAACAGTTGCTATGGCTGATCCGGCTGTTCTTTACGATCTAGGCGGTAAGTTCGATAAATCGTTTAACGAGAGCGCCTATGTTGGCGCCAAACGTTGGGCAGATGAAACAGGCAAGAAATTTGCTGAAGTTGAAATCCAATCTGATGCGCAGCGCGAGCAAGCAATTCGTCGTTTTGCCGAAGCTGGTCACAACCCGATTGTGATGGCTGGATTTGCTTGGGCGACGCCACTGGGCGAAGTTGCAAAAGACTATCCTGACACAAAATTCTCAATCATTGACATGGTTGTTGATGCACCAAACGTTAAGTCCACGGTGTTTGCTGCTGAGCAAGGCTCTTACCTTGCTGGAATGCTAGCTGCTTTGGCTTCCAAATCTGGTTCTGTGGGCTTCATCGGCGGTATGGATATTCCATTGATCAGAACTTTTGCTTGCGGTTACGCTCAAGGCGCAATTGCTGCAAAAGCTGATGCGAAAGTTGTCTCAAACATGACGGGCACAACACCTGCAGCTTGGAATGACCCTGTAAAAGGCTCTGAATTGACACTGGCTCAAATCAGCCAAGGTGTTGATGTTGTTTTTGCAGCTGCTGGTGCGACCGGCGTTGGTGTTCTGCAAACTGCCGCTGACAAAGACATTTTGTCCATCGGCGTAGATGCAAACCAGAACTACCTGCATTCCGGCAAAGTACTCACTTCAATGCTGAAACGTGTTGATAATGCGGTGTACAATTCGTTCAAAGCAGGTGCAGATCTGAAAACTGGTTTCAGCATGATGGACCTGTCCAATGAAGGTGTTGGCTACGCGCTGGATGAGCACAATAAGGACCTGATCACAGACGAGATGAAAGCAACTGTTGATGCTGCAAAAGCAAAAATTATTGCTGGCGAAATCAAGGTTCATAATTATAGCTCAGACGAAAGCTGCCCAGCGTACAAATTCTAAGGCGAGCTTGAGACACAAATACAAGGGGCCGCACTGTGTGGCCCCTTTGGTTTATAGTAGGCAGTAAAAATGACTGGGCAGCACCCTGCAATTGAGCTTCAAGGAATTTCCAAGGCCTTTGGAGCGGTGCAAGCGAATAAGAACATCTCCATTCGCGTTATGCCAGGAACAATTCACGGAATTATCGGCGAGAATGGTGCAGGCAAGTCCACGCTCATGTCGATTCTGTATGGCTTCTACAAAGCCGACAGTGGCGAAATATTCGTCAACGGAACCAAAACCACTATTCCCGATAGCCAAGCCGCTATTGCTGCAGGTATCGGCATGGTGTTTCAGCACTTCAAATTGGTTGAAAATTTTACGGTACTTGAGAACGTTGTTCTAGGTGTCGAAGACGGCGCTCTTTTAAGGCCATCTTTGAGAAAGGCACGCACCCAGTTGAAACAACTGGCTGATGAATACGAACTTCAGGTCGACCCTGATGCGGTGATTGAAGATCTTGGTGT
>CALHHQ010000023.1 GCA_938030645.1 uncultured Rhizobiaceae group bacterium | reverse complement strand
CTTGGCCAAACCCACCTTTAAAATCTGCCGCGTCAATTGCGCGCTTTAAGGTTTTTCCAAGACCTGAACTCGTTACGCCGGCAGACAATTTGGCTTTGTCGTCACACAAGACAACGAGAACGCCCTTTTGCGGAAGTTTGGCAGAGGAAATTGCGATTTCTGGGATAACGGACATGGTTTCTCCATAAAGGGATTTCAAACACACATGAGTGCGTGACTGGACATTCGACGAATGGTTATGCGCAACTAAGCGAAAAACTGTGATTCTCGCAATGCGTCATGGAAAACATGAGTCACAACAATGCGTTAACCGTGTTTGTTGGTGTCTTTATTAGCCATTGCGAGTCCTTAATAGGACGCTTAAAATTTTAACGAGTGTGAGCATTTGGCGTGTTCCCCGCTCGTATATGTCTTGGCCCACTGTGGAGTGTTTCGGGTTTGATCCTTCTTGAAAGATACATCTTCAAAAAGGCGATCATTGCAGTTGCAGTGGTTATCGCAGCCCTTTCGGGTGTGGTTTGGGTCGTTCGCGCCGTTCAGGAAGTGGACATCATCCTCAGCAAAGGTCAGGGCATTTTCACCTATTTGCAGATGATTTCGCTGGGCGTTCCCACATTGGTCGCGGCAGTTGCCCCATTGGCGCTGATGATTGGGCTTATTCAAACCATCAATACACTCAACGACGAATCTGAAATGGTGGTGATGCACGCGTCTGGCGCTTCACGCATCACATTGTTCAAACCGTTTCTGGCCTGCAGTCTGTTGGTTGCTGGTTTGGTCTATTTCCTAACTTTGTTTGCCGCCCCATCTTCCATGGCAACTCTTCGGTCTTTCGTCACAGAAGTCCGCGCTGACTTAGTGTCGGTTATTGTTCGTGAAGGCCGCTTTCAAGATGTTGGTGGCAAGATCACATTTCATGTGGGAGAGCGCGCGCCGGGGGGCGTTTTGAAAAGCCTGTTGATCATGGATGCGCGCAACAAGAAAGAGACGTTTACATATATTGCCCAGGAAGGCGTTGTTTCAAAAGTTGACGAGAACACGTTTCTGGTTCTTCAAAACGGACAAATTCAACGCCAAACCGAGGGTGCAGAAAACCTATCGATCATTCGGTTCAATTCTTACGCGTTTAATTTGTCGAGTTTTTCAAGTGGAAAGACAGGCGGCCTGAACAGTCCGGTTGAGTTGTCTACCGCCGCATTGATTAATCCGGATCAAAAGTCCGCCATGTACAAGAAGAACCCCGGTAGATTCCGCTCTGAATTGCACAACAGGCTTATCAGCGGTCTCTATCCAATTATGGTCTGTATGATTGTGCTGGCATATTTGGGGGCTCCCAGTTCCCACCGACAAGGGCATTTGATCATTGTCGCCGCAGCTTCAGCAACAGTTGTCATATTGCGTGGCATAACCATTGTTATCGAGAATGGAATGGCCGCCAACTCGAACCTCATTTACGTTGCATGGGCCATCCCACTTGCCGCGATACTTGGTTGCTTCCTTTTGATTTTCAACGATAAAAACCTCATTTCGCAATCGCTTCAAGCTCGGATTGAAGCCGCATTGGAAAGCGTTGCAAAAACAGTGAAGTCATTTTGGGCAACGTATATATTGAGACGCCGTGGCGAAGGAGTGTCAGCATGATTGGCTTCACCCTTGGCACTTATTTTGCAAAAACATTTTTGAAAAACATCTTGATGGTTTTTCTTCTGTTTTTATTTTTGATCACAGTGGTTGACCTTATCGAGCTAACTCGGGAGTTGTCGAAAGCAAAGACGGTTTCGTTTACTGACATCGTCCTGATTGCGGTTTATCGAGCCCCAAAATTTGCGGAAAGTATCTTCCCATTTGCCATAATGTTTGGCGCAGCAGGTTCGTTGATTTTGCTGAACAAACGCCTTGAATTGGTCGTGGCACGCGCATCCGGTGTTTCAGTTTGGCAATTTTTGACCCCGTTTGCCTTAACAGCGGTGTTCCTTGGGCTGTTTTCAGCTCTTGTCTATAATCCAATCGCCATCACCGGTGCCGCAAGCTCTCGCAGTGTCGAAGCCGATGTCTTTGGAAAGATCAAAGGCAGTTACGCCAGTAAAACCAACAGTTTCTGGTTGAGATTGTACCAAAAAGACGGGGACATTGTCATTCGAGCTCGCGTTGCCCGAGACTCTGGCACCCGCCTCACCTCCTTGTCGCTCTATCGTTTCAACAAAGACGGCAGCGCGAAGGATCGAATTGAAGCCGCGCGCGCTCGATATGTGGAACGCAAAAGCGGCAAAAAGCTCTTCCTTCTGTTCAACGCAGTTACCACTGTTCCTGGCAAAAAGGGCGAACCGTCCGAAAGACTGGAAATTCCTGTTGAGATCACACGCTCTCAATTGCAAGCGCGAGTGACACAAGCTTCCGATATCGGCTTTTGGCAGTTGCCCGCAAAGCAAACCGAGGCAACAGAAACAGGAAAAAATCCGCTTCCGTTTGCCACTCAATTTCACGCCCTTCTTTCCCAACCTTTGTTGTTTGTTTCCATGGTTTTACTCGCGGCTACCGTTTCGTTAAGGTTTGCAAGATTTGGTCAGAGCGGAAAGGCCATTTTGGGTGGCGTTTTGGCAGGGTTTGTGCTGTATGTGCTCTCACGATTGGTGATTACTTTCGGGAGCAATGGCCTGGTACCGCCGCCGATAGCGGCATGGTCTCCAGCTTTGGTGGCGAGTTTGATTAGCGCAACAGTGCTTTTATATCAGGAGGATGGCTAAATGTTACGCTTTTCCCCTGCGCTGAATTTCGTTCGTTCAACGAATGTTGTCGCTTCTACGCGCGCTGCTTTCAAAGCATGTTTGCTTGGTGCCACCATTTTGACTGCACCAGTTTTAGCCGCATCCATTGCGTCATCTTCGGCTGTAGCCCAAAGCCTCCCAGAAACTGATCCAAATGCTCAATTGTTGCTCAAAGCAGATCAACTGATTTACGACAATGACGCGCAGGTTGTGACCGCTATTGGCGACGTCCAAATGGTCTATGACGGATACAACGTTGTGGCTGAACGGGTGTCATACAATCAGATCACACGACGTGTAAAAGCGTTCGGTAATGTTGAAATCATTGAAAAAGATGGCAACAAAATTTTTGCTCAAGAGATTGATCTGACTGATGATTTTAGCTTGGGCTTTGTGAATGCACTGCGCATTGAAACCACTGATAACACCATCTTCACCGCAGAAAGCGCCGAGCGCACTGAAGGTGAACTTACGACATTCAACAACGGTATTTACACTGCCTGTAAAGCTTGCCCCGGCCACCCGAAAAAGCCACCTCTTTGGCAAATCAAGGCGCGTCGTGTGATCGCCAATGGGCTTGAAAAGACAATCGAATACCAAGACGCAACATTTGAACTTTTCGGCAAACCAATCGCCTACCTGCCCTATTTCAAACATGCGGATCCATCGGTCAAACGTAAATCTGGGTTTTTGGTTCCGAGTATCGGTTACAAGGATGAACTCGGGTTCAAATACCGACAGCCATATTTCCTGGTGACGGGTGAAACCCATGATCTGACGTTTGCAGCTACGGGCTTTTCCAGACAAGGGGTTCTGGGTGAAGTTAGATGGCGTCACCGGTTGGAAAACGGAAAGTATGAAGTTCGAATCGCGGGAATCGACCAACAGGACCCCAATGCGTTTGATACACCACCCGACAATGCGGAAGATTTACGCGGACTGATTACAACAAACGGCAAATTTGACATAAATCCGCGCTGGGCTTTCGGCTGGAACCTTATGGCTCAGTCCGACCGCAACTTCGGACGAACGTACGATGTTGATGGCGCAAGCGTGCGAAACCAGGTTAATGAAGTCTACTTGCGGGGCCTGAATGACCGCAGTTATTTTGACCTGTCGGCTTACAGTTACCTCATCCAAAATGACCTTCTGACGCAGAACACCGCGTTTCAAGACCAAGACAAACAAGCGTTTATTCGCCCGGTGCTCGACTATAATTACGTCACCACTGAAGGGTTTACAGGCGGTGAACTGTCTTTGGATTTCAATGTCACCAGTCTCGAAAGAGACGAGTTGAACACTGTGACAAGCCTTGGCAGCACAGACCAGCGAATCCACGGTTTTGTTGGTGACACAACACGTGTCAGCGCAGACTTATCATGGCGCAACACATATGCCGCGTTTAACGGCCTCCAAATCACCCCTTCCCTGTCTTTGCGCGGCGATTGGACGACAACCGACGGAACTGCCAATGGCGAGCCGTTCAGTACGGGCGACAGCACCAGATTTATGCCCACCGCTGGATTAGAGGTCAGCTATCCGATCTTGGTGCGTACAGATAACACAAGCCATGTGTTTGAACCGGTTGCACAATTGTTTGTGCGTCCCGACCTTGAATTTGGCGGTGTTTTACCAAACGAAGATGCTCAAAGCCTCGTTTTCAGTGCGTCCAACTTATTACAGCGCGACAAATTTTCCGGCTATGACCGGATTGAAAGTGGTATTCGCGCAAATTTAGGTCTGCGCTATTCTGGAATTATCGGAAATGGCTGGACGTTGAACGGTCTCGTCGGACAATCGTATCATCTTGGCGGCGAAAACCCTTACGCACGCGAAGATGATTTGACGAATACGGGTGAAGAATCTGGACTTGAGAGCGATCGTTCGGACTACGTGGCATCTTTTGGTGCAATGCATTCCAGTGGGTTTGCATTGAATGCAAGCGGACGATTTGACGAACAAGATCTGGATATGCGTCGCGGCGAAATTCTTGGCAGCTATACGACAACCAAGTTTTCGCTTGCCGCATCTTATGCATTTATCGACGCCCAACCAGACGCCGGATTTAGTGATGAACGCCAACAAATCGCCGGTAGTGCACGATATAACCTCGATGAAAACTGGGCTATTTTCGGTTCGGCCCGCTATGATATCGAAAACGACTATCTGGTCCGAAACAGCGTCGGCATTTCTTACACCTGCGACTGTTTTAATTTGAGTGTCTCTTACAATGAAGCGCATTCAAACATAACTGGCGAAACCAATCGTTCGGTTGGATTCCGCATTTCATTAAGAACTCTAGGTGACTTTTCGGGTGGCATTTCTGCAGACGATCTGAATTCGGTCACTGGCGGATCTGAGAACTAGGTCGCGCTCAATTTTTGGTATACATATGTTCAGACTCGTTCAACTTTTGACCAAATTTGTGTATTACGGAACCTGCAGCGGTTGATGCATCAGGCATCAGATGAAGCTGAGACAATAAGACTGGGGTGCTGAGAGAGAACAGCAAACCAAAAATGGGATCGCTACAATGCGTGGGATGAAATTTACAACACTGGCAATAACAGCGCTTTTGGCCTCTGCTTGCAGCCAATCAGATAACGCATTGGAAAGTTCAACAACCGGCAATCCAGTTGTTGTTGATAAACCGCTTTCAACTGGTGCTCCTGCCGTTGCACGGATTAACAAATCTGGTGGCACCAAGATCGCAGTTCTTGTGAATGAAACGCCCATCACAACCAATGATATCAGGCGCCGTGCAGCATTCGTTAAGCTGCGCCGTATGAAAGGCAACAGCCGCTCCATCGCCAAGAAAGAACTCATTGAAGAAGCCATGAAGATGAAGGAAGCACGTCGTATTCGCGCCGTTGTTTCAGACTCAGAAGTTGATGCGGCTTATGTTCGCTTTGCCAAGAGCAATAAAATGCCGGTCAATATTCTCACACAGATTTTGAACAAGCGCGGTGTAACCAAACGCGGGTTCAAGCAATATATTCGTGCGCAAATGAGCTGGCAGCGTGCCGTTGGTGCTCGGCTTCGTGCTACCGGCGGTCGAACAACTGGGCCAGCTAAGCCAAATTATCAGTCATGGCTTCCTGACAAAGACAATCAGGGCAAACAAGAAAAAGAATACACGCTCCAGCAGGTGGTATTCATCGTTCCTGCTTCAAAGCGCAGTTCCATATTGTCCAAGCGCACAGCACAGGCCAAACGCTTCAGAACACAGATGAACGGCTGCGCGAATGCCAAACAACTCGCGACCTCTCTGACGGATGTAACTGTTCGTGACTTAGGACGCATTCGTGAACACAAATTGCCACCGCGTTGGGCAAAAGACATCAAGACAACAGCTGCAGGTAAGGTGACGCGCGTTCAACAGACCGAAAAAGGCGCTGAGATGCTGGCCGTTTGCAACCAACGCAGTGTGCAAAGCACTGCGCCAGTTGGCAGCGAAGATTTGTTCAGTGGCAACATCCAAAAACAAGCGAGCGCGTTGGATAAAGCCTATTTGGAAGAACTGCGCAAAGTAGCGGTTATTCAAGAACGATAAGTGCCGCATCTCAAGA
>CALHHQ010000022.1 GCA_938030645.1 uncultured Rhizobiaceae group bacterium | reverse complement strand
GTCTTCCAGCGGGGCGTTTTGCTTTTCAGCGAGAGCTTTAAAAACAGAAGGCGTGGAGACCGATTTGAGTGGGTTTATCAAAACAATATTCATAGCCGGAAGAGAGACAGGAGTAATTTCGTCTCCAACACCTCTTGCAATACAGTTTTTTCCAGTCATGCACATGGGAACGTCAGCCCCTAATTGAAGGGCAAGTTCGCTGAGTTCTTCTCGATTAGGCTGAAAGTCCCACAATTCCATCAACGCTGAAAGTGTTGCTGCTGCATCGGCAGATCCGCCGCCCATACCCGATGCAATTGGCAAGTTCTTTGTCAGATGAATGGCTGCGCCCGTTTGAGGCGCTCTGTTCAATTTTGCCAAACCAATGGCCGCCCTTAAAACCAGATTGTCGGTCGATGTGTGCAAACCATCTGCGAATGGGCCATCAATAGTGAGTTCAAACTCATCAGATGATTGAACGGAGATCACATCGCCAAAATCAGTGAAAGTCACCAAACTATCGAGCAGATGATAGCCATCTACTCGTTGTCCAGTGACATGTAGTGCTAAGTTGATCTTGGCGCGTGCAAGGCGTTGCATATGAAAGCGGTTTCAGGTCAGCCCTTGTCAGGGCTTTTCTCTTCAGCAGTTTCCTTTTGCTCCACAACATCAAGTCCGTCTTTCAATTTGGCCTCAATGCGGGGGGCATCACCTTCAGGCGGTTCCATCGCGAGTGCATGTTGCCACTGGAATGAAGCTTCAAGCTTTCGGCCTGCTTTCCAATAAGCATCGCCAAGATGGTCGTTGATCGTGGGATCACCTGGGCGAAGTTCTACGGCACGTTCCAACTGAACAACAGCTTCTTCAAAACGGTTCAGGCGGTAAAAAGCCCACCCAAGACTGTCCACCATATATCCATCGTTGGGGCGCAGGGAGACAGCCTTGCGGATCATCTCCAAACCTTCTTCAAGGTTGATATTCATATCAATCCACGAATATCCGAGGTAATTTAGCACACTGGGCTGGTTCGGCAGCAATTCCAGCGATTTTTTAAACGCCGCTTCAGCTTTCGGCCATTGCTTCGTGCGCTCATAGGAAATGCCTTGGCGATAAAACAGGTTCCAATGAATACGTGTGGGTTTCTCAATGCGATCAATGACACGTTGATAAACGGCTGCTGCATCAGCAAATTTTTCGTGCCGAGCCAACACCGCACCGTAAGAAAGATAAGCGACTAAATCGTCAGGGTCGCTTGCCAGCAAGCTTTCCATTTCTTTTTTTGAAGCTTCAAGGTTTTCCAACTCGTCCAGGTTGAGTGCAATTTCCAAACGGGCAATGCGGTAATAAGGCGAGTTTTCTTCTATACCCCTGAACAGATCGTTGGCCTCTGCCGTCAGTCCTTGGGCGTCCAGCAATTGTGCCAATTCAGCCAGAACAGCATCGTCCTTTGGTGCCAGTGTCCGCGCCAGTTGCATATAGATGCGTGCAAACTGCTGCCCGCCTTCTTTATTTAAGGCTGTACCCAAGTTGAGAAAAACTTCTGCAGCGCCACGCTGGGATGTCAAAATGCCGGCACTGGGGGCTTTGCCCGCGTTCAGATTCTCAACACCCTTAGAAAAGACAGGGCTTTGTGGCTGCAGTTTCAAACCTTCTTGAAGCGTTTTCTTTGCCTGGTCTGCATTGCCGTCTTTGAAATAGGCGAAAGCAAGTGCAGAGATCACCCGTGTATAGGTTTCATTTGCTGCTTGGCCACCTGCACGGTTTTTAAACGCCGTGTCCAGGCGTTTGACTGCGCCTTTGGTGTCTCCTGTCGAGAGCGCAATCAATCCACCATGATATTGTGCAAACAGGTCGAACCACGCGGGGCCTTTTAGCCCATCGACAATTTTCATGGCTTCATCATTTTGCTTTTGGCCGATTTTCGACCAACTGCGCACAAGCCCAGCCATCAAACGGTCAAGAGCACTGCGCCAGTCTTTGGTGAGGTTGCGTTCCGAACCAGCCCAGTTTTTGCGACGAATGTCATCCACAGACAAAATGATATTGACGACTTCGGGCTCATTGCCTGCTTTGACAATTTCACGACCGGTGGTGACACCTTCATCGAAATTACCATTGGCGATGAAATTCAAGAAGGCTTTTAACTTGAGATCCACATTGTCAGGATCAAGTGCAATAGCTTGTCTATAAAACGTCACTGCATTTGAAGTGTCTTTGTCGGTAGCGGCAATACGGGCTGCCAAATAATTTCCGGCAAGACTGTTGCTGGGAACGAGAGGTTCGGACGGTGTTTCGTCGGCAAACACTGGCGCTGCTGCAAGAAAAGCAAACGCTGACCCTAAAGCCAATGCGCGCAATTTTTTCAAATTAAGACGTCCCCGAACACTCTGCATAGTCACTCCTCAAACCCCGTGATGCCGCCTGATTTGGCCACCCACCAAATCATACAACACAATAGGGCTTTACCATGACCGTTTTAGTGATTCCCGACAAGCCAAAGAGCTAGATGACACACGTTCTTGAAGTCAGCGTTAGCCAATTCTTAATTTACGCGACTGATGCAGAAATCAACCACGTCCAAGAGCGCTTGTTTTAGATCGCTGGCTGGAAGCGGGGCGAGGGCATCGCGCGCGATTTCGCCATAATGCGTGGCGCGCGCAACAGTATCTGCGATCGCATTGTGATCAGCTAGCAACCCCATTGCCTTTTGCAACGCGATTTCGTCGGAAGCATCGCTTTCCATCGCACCGCGCCAAAATTCTCGCTCTTCTTCGCTGCCTCGGCGATACGCCAGCAACACGGGAAGGGTGATTTTGCCTTCATAGAAATCATCGCCGACGTTTTTACCAAGATCAGCTTTCGAACCGCCATAATCCAATGCGTCATCGACCAGTTGGAACGCCAAGCCAAGATTTATACCGTAAGAGCGGAATGCATCGCGCACAGGTTTTTCTGAGCCAGCGAGAATAGGTCCAACTTCGGCGGCTGCAGAAAACAATGCCGCCGTTTTCGAACGAATGACCGTTAGATAATCATCTTCGGTTGTTTCCATGCTCTGGGCAGCTGACAGCTGCATCACTTCGCCTTCAGCGATCACCATGGAAGCCGTGGAGAGCACTTCCAGTGCTTCCATGGAACCTGCATCCACCATCATGCGGAAAGCTTGGCCAAGCAAGAAGTCACCAACCAAAACACTGGCCTGATTGCCCCAAACCATGCGCGCAGACTGTTTGCCGCGGCGCATGTCGCTTTCGTCCACCACATCATCATGCAGCAAAGTCGCTGTATGCATAAATTCAACACTGGCAGCGAGCGTTATGTGACCATCGCCTTCGTAACCACACAGTTGAGCCGATGCGAGGGTGAGCATCGGGCGTAGGCGCTTTCCACCTGAATCAATCAAGTGTTTGGCCACTTCGGGGATCATTTCCACATCCGATCCTGTTTTCGACAGGATGAGGCTGTTCACACGGCCCATGTCGGCCTTTGTAAGGTCAACAAGCGGTTTTACACTGGCTTGCGGAGCACGGCCTTCGTCAATTGAAATCACAACGCCCATTTTACATTTGGCCCTTTTGAAGTTTCTGGCACACAAATAAAGTTTCAGTACCAACTCCACAAGGCATAACCGCTGTGCGGTGGTGACGTGTCACAGGCAAAATTGCGATGCTGTTTACCAAGTCATTCGTCTCAATGTGCGGTCTTGGTCAATGAAGTGATGTTTCAATGCGCCGCCCGCGTGAGCAGCAATAATCGCAAGCAATCCATATGAAGCATAAATGTGAAAATCGATCGCCCAATCGCGCACGGTTTCAGACACAGAAAGCAGGGCTGGAATGTCAAACAAGTTAAAGAATGAAACGGCTTCACCAGTGAAAGTGGTGAAAATATACCCGCTGATGGGAATGGTGATCACACTTAAAAACAGCAACCAATGGGCGATTTTAGAAGCCAAGCTTTCCAAACGTGAATGGTTTTCCATCGCGGCGGGGCGTTTTCTGGAGCGGGTGGCCAGCAACACGACACCTAAAGCAAAAACACCGACGCCAAAGGCTTTGTGAAGAAACGGAGCCAGATAATACCAGCTGGAATAAAATGACAGATCAATCATCCACCAACCAAGAGCGATCAACCCAATCATATGTATGGCAATGAGCCAATGCAGTATCTTGGTTGTGCGGGAAAAAGCATCTTTTGTATTTACAGTGTTCATGATGCCTCCCTTCTCAAAACAAAATGGTTGCCCCAACCAAAGGTCAGGGCAACCCAATGTCTTATTTGTCTTTGATGGCTTCGATCTGAAGCGTCACATCGACTGTCTCTGCTTTTGGGCCAAGATTATAGTCCATGCCGAAGTCTTTGCGGGTCATCGTGTATGTGCCTTCAAAACCAACGCGGTAGCCGCCCCACGGGTCTTTGCCTTCGCCAATTTTGTTGATTGGGAACGCAATGTCTTTGCTGACACCTAGAAACGTCAACTTGCCTTTCAGCGTTCCGCTATTGGCATCGCCCTCATAGCCGGTGCTTTCAAACGTCGCGGTCTTGAATTTGTCCACGTTAAAGAAATCACCGCTGCGCAAGTGCTTGTCACGATCCGCCCAATTTGTATCAATGCTTGTCGTATCAATATTGATTTTGATGCTCTGACCTGCCGCTCCAGCCGCAGGGTCATAGGTCATTTTGCCGTCGAATTTGTTGAAACGGCCTGACAATTTCGAAAATCCCAGATGGTTCGTTTCGAATTTGATAAACGAGTGCGATGGATCAATCGTATAGCTTGCTGCTTGCGCCAAAGCTGGCAAAGCCAGGGATAGAGTTGCGCTCAGTGCGATTGTTTTCAGAATTGTTTTCATATCTATGCTCCAAAGGGCAGGTGTTAATTTCTCGGCTTTAAATGCGACCTGACTAACCTAAGGCCCGCTTTTTTGCTTTCCAATATCAAATATTGCATTCTCGTTGTGCAATTTTGCATTAAAGAAAAGTGATGGATGATGGACTGGGACGACTTGCGTTACATTTTAGCGGTTTATGACCACGGCTCCGCTTTGGCGGCGGCAAACAAACTTGGGGTGAATGCCAGCACGGTGCAGCGTCGCGTTGGGCGTTTTGAAGAGCAAAATGGGGTGCGTCTGTTTGAGCGTTTGCAAAGTGGTTACAGCCCCACGTCAGAATGCGAAGCCTTGGTGCTTGCGTCTCGCGAGATCGACGAAAGCGTGGCTCGGATCGGGCGTGAGATTCTAGGGCGAGATTTGCGGCTAGAGGGACGTTTGGCGGTCACTTCAACGGACTCATTTGTCAATGAAATCATGGTTCGTCATTTAGATGAATTTCACACCTTACACCCGAATATCAAACTTGAGCTCACAGTCACCAATGCTAGGCTCAATTTGTCGAGACAAGATGCGGACATTGCAATACGGCCATCAGTGAACCCTCAAGATACACTGGTTGGAAAGCGTGTCGCAAATCTGGGTTTTGGAATTTATGCTGCAGCGGAATTAGAAGCTTCTTTGCCGAAAAATCCAGCCGTTGAAGATCTTAAAACCCAAAAATGGTTGGGTGCTGGAGAGGCGCTCTCGCTCTCTTTGGGGCACAAGTGGGTGGAAAAACATATTCCTGCAGAGGCGCGCTGGATTTCACTCGACACTTACCCGTCAATGGCAACTTGCGCGAACCTATCAATGGGGTTTGCAGTTTTGCCCTGCATCATCGCGGACCGTATGCCGAATTTGGTGCGTCTAAATTGCCCCTGGTTTGAATTGTCGACACCGGTATGGGTTCTCACCCACCCGGAGATCAAGAATGCTGCTCGCATTCGCGCATTTATGGACTTTATCACCGTGGCCATGAAAAAAGACCGTGCTGCGCTGGAAGGTGTGCAAGATATCGACTAAATTAAAGCGTTCCGTAAAGTTAGGTTGGACGATGGAAGAATTGCTGCGAACCAACAATGCTGTAACGATCTCGTTTGCCGAATCCCTGTTGAAAGAAGCAGAGATCGAATATTTTGTCGCGGACACGCATATGAGTATTCTGGACGGTTCAGTGGGTATATTGCCCCGTCGCATCATGGTGGACGGAAATAAACTGACACAGGCAAGGCGTTTGATGCAGGAAGCGGATTTAGGGGGCGAGTTACCAGCTCAACCCATACGCGGATGAAACTGAGTAAACTAAATTTGGAAACCACGATCGATGGTTTTCTCGACAACAGTTTTTTTGCTGTTCAACCTCAAAAGAGTGGTCATAGATCCGGTTTGGACGCCATTTTGTTGGCGGCGACGATTAGAGACGCAGCAAAGGGACGTGTTGCAGACCTTGGCTCGGGCAGCGGAGTTGCGGGAATGGCTGTTGCCCAAAGATGCTTGAATGTGAATGTCGATTTATTCGAACTGAACCCACGCATGGCAAACTATGCACATCAATCGACTCAGTTGGCTCAAAACGCCCATTTACAAGACAGATTGAGTGTATTTGAGGCGGATATCACTGTTTCTGGCCATGCCCGCGACCAGTACGGTCTGTTGCCGAACACATATGACCACATCATTTCCAACCCGCCTTATAATGATGAAAGCCTGCAATTGGCTCCGTCTGAAGACAAAGCACAAGCTCATGCCATGACGCCAGATATGTTGCTGAAATGGATCAAGACAGCGGCCTATATTGCAACGCACAAGGCTGAATTGACGCTTATAATGCGCCCAGCAAACTTGTCGGAATTACTTGTTGCGCTTCAAGGAAGATTTGGCAGCATAAGAGTTAAGCCCATTCAGCCCGTTTCTGGGGTGGCCGCAATCTTAATGTTGGTGCGTGCTGTCAAAGGCGGCAAAGCGCCCCTTGAACTGTTGGAACCTGTTATTCTGCGCGATCATCCACCTAAAGAAGACGGTGGGCATTTCACAAGCGATGTGGAAGAAATTTTGCGGGGCAGAGCATGTTTAGAATTGTAAAGCTGGTTGAAATTGACGATGAAAACCACACTTTGATAGAAATATTGAAATTCGTTTCCAGAAAGCCAAATTGTTGAAATCCTTCTTCAAAAAACTTGTACCCGCCAAATTCCGTAAAACCCATAAGACCATCCCCGTGGTCAAATTGTCCGGTGCAATTATGTCGGGCGGTTCGCAATTTCGGCCCGCGCTCAACATTGCATCTTGTGCCGGAGTTTTGGAGCGCGCATTCGATGATAAAGAAGCACCAGCTGTTGCGATTGTGGTCAATTCACCTGGTGGTTCGCCTGTTCAGTCGCGGTTGATCTATCAGCGCATTCGCGATCTGGCCAAAGAGAAGAACAAGAAAGTCCATGTGTTTGTTGAAGATGCTGCGGCATCGGGCGGCTATATGATTGCCTGCGCTGGCGATGACATAACGGTCGATCCGTCCAGCATTGTCGGTTCAATCGGTGTTGTATCAGCAAGCTTTGGGTTTGTGGATGCAATCAAAAAGATCGGCGTGAAGCGTCGCGTGTACACGGCAGGGCAAAACAAAAGCGTGCTTGATCCGTTCATGCCTGAAAAGAAGGAAGACATCGCCCGTTTGAAAGAGCTGCAGCTGGAAATCCATGATGTCTTCATCAAATTGGTCAAGGAAAGTCGTGGAGACCGTTTGGCTGACAACAAAGACCTTTTCACCGGTATGTTTTGGACAGGTGTTAAAGGCGTGGAACTCGGACTTGTAGATGGTATTGGCGATGTGCGCTCGACCCTAAAGACCATTTACGGGGAAAAAACCAAACTCCAATTGATCGAAGCTAAAAAAGGTTTGTTTGGCCGCCGTTCGTCATCTGGCGTCTCTCTTTTGTCGCAAACGGCAGTTAACGATATGGCGGCTCATGCGGCGGATGGTTTGATTTCAGTTGCTGAAGAACGCGCACTATGGTCTCGGTTGGGCTTGTAGAAATATGAAATTGGGGAGGGGATGATGATACAACTTGTGGCTGCAGCAGCACTTGGTGCAGTGGGCGTTTATGCTTACTCCTCGTTTCGAAAGCATATGGATGCGATTAAAGAAGAAGAGAGAAAGGCGGCCGAAGCCGCCAAACCCGAAAACCTGACCGAATTGAGAAAAGATCCCAAAACGGGTGTCTATCGTCCGAGGAATCAATCCAAAGACTAGCCGGTCGGTTGGCAAGACCGCGTCATCAATGAGCCATCGTTCAATTGCACCCGCATTTTACAGATCCTGTATGTGGCGGCGTTGCTGTTGTAACGCGCTTTGCGAATTGTGCATTCACATTCACCAGCGGGAATGTAGGCCTTGGTTTTGCGTCTGCGAGGAAAATTAGGGCTTCCACGCCAGCGTCGTGCTTTGTGGGTGAAGTGTCCACCGCCACTATCACTTTCGGCGTTTGACCCATTGGATGCGCTCCCACCACCTTTTTGACCTCCGGTCTGTCCGCCGGTTTGGCCACCCGTAGTTTGAGCGTAAGATGGGCTGGTTATTGCCAATGCACCGATGGCCAGTGAACTGACAAAGACAATTCTCAAAAGTTCCGTTTTCATTATTCCACTCCTGTTTAAAGAGCCCCTTGGAACGTGAATACGCGATCGTTGGAAAAATCACTGTGCAATGATGCACACATGCAATTGATGGCCTGTTTTTCTTGACCCTTTTGGGCGGTCGTGGCACCTGTCGCTCAACAGTTGAACGAACGTATCGCGGAAACCATGGCGCACGATCCGAAGAACTCTTTCCAGGGCCTAATTCTAACACTGCATGAATATTGGGCGGACTATGGTTGCGTGATTTTGCAACCATACGACATGGAAGTCGGGGCTGGAACTTTCCACCCTGCCACAACTTTGCGCGCGCTCGGCCCAAAGCCTTGGAATGCGGCCTACGTGCAGCCCAGCCGACGTCCGACCGATGGTCGCTATGGCGAAAACCCCAACCGTTTGCAGCACTATTATCAGTATCAGGTTCTGCTAAAGCCATCCCCGCCAGATCTGCAAGAACTCTATCTTGGCTCATTGCGCGCTATTGGGATTGATCCTGCGCTCCACGACATTCGTTTTGTGGAAGACGATTGGGAAAGCCCGACACTTGGCGCTTGGGGTCTTGGATGGGAAGTTTGGTGTGACGGGATGGAAGTGTCTCAGTTCACTTATTTCCAACAAATCTGCGGTCAGGAATGTTCGCCAGTTGCGGGTGAACTCACCTATGGTCTTGAGCGTCTTGCCATGTATGTTCAGGGTGTTGATGATGTGTATGACCTGAATTTCAACGGCGGTACAGATAACAACAAAGTCACTTACGGCGATGTGTTCCAACAAACAGAGCGCGAATATTCACGCTGGAATTTCGACATTGCCGATACAGATACCCTTTTGAAGCATTTCGAAGATGCCGAACAAGAGTGCAAACGCATCTTGTCTGCTGATGCGATTGACCCAAAGAAAGACCGTGAGATCATCATGGCGCATCCAGCCTACGATCAATGCATCAAAGCCAGCCATGTGTTCAACTTGCTAGACGCCCGTGGTGTCATCTCAGTCACCGAACGCCAAAACTACATCGGTCGCGTCCGCGATCTCTCCAAGGCTTGCGGCGAAGCATTCTTGCAAACTGAAGCGGGCGGAGCGCTTGTTGAGGCGTAAGCTGACGACAGACTTGCGCTTCCAAATGTGGTAAGCTGATCTCCTTTGTAATCAATCAGGAGAATTGCGATGACACCGCACGGACATTTTCATTGGAACGAGCTGATGAGCAATGACGTGGAGAAAGCAAAAGCTTTTTACCATGACACTTTTGGCTGGGATTACGAGCGCATGGAAATGGGACCTGATGGCACTTACTGGATTATTAAGGATGGGGAC
>CALHHQ010000021.1 GCA_938030645.1 uncultured Rhizobiaceae group bacterium | reverse complement strand
TAGGCTGCGTCCGCATCGTCACCTTGATGGAACAAGGTATCGCCTTCTGCATACGACACGCGATCAGATGCAAACGCCAACAACTTCAATTTGTTGGCAGGCAAATTTGCCAACATTGGAATGGAGCGCAAAAGATCGACTTCATCCTTCAGCTTACTCATAGTGTTCTACCCTCTCCCAGCAGTTCGTATGTTTGGTCTAACATTTCATGCCACCAATTGTTTATAAAAGTCATTAGAATCTTCTAACAGGCTTGAATGCCCTTTGGCCGTAAGCCTTTGTCTTTGGAAGACAAAGACCTGATCAAACTCATTGGCCATTTTGGGCGATGTCAGCACCCAGAAAACACCAAACGGCTTGCCACCATTCTCTCCACGCGCTCGCACAAGAACTTTCTTGATGAGCACTTCCTGAGATTTCGCGTCGAGAGCATTCAATCCGCGGTTGATCACCATGAGATCAGCACCTTTAAGAAGCGCTCGCGCCAGAATGAGACGTTGTCTTTGTGCTTCAGACAAGCGTTTGCCGCCTGTTCCAATATCAAAATCCAGACCTGCCTTGAACAGATCATCATCCATACCGTTTTTGCGAAGCAGCGCCTTAATCAAAGCGCGTACTTTTTCGGGCCCATTTGAAGACCCATAGGCGACACGTCCGAACAAAATATTATCTTGCACCGAGTTGTGGGCATTGTAGCTATTCAGTTCATAGACTGAGATTTGCCCTTGCATATCTTCGGGCAAGTTCTCGTGAAAATCGTGGCGGGCGGCCAGAATTTTGTCCTGAAGTTCTTTATCGAGCAACCGCAGACGATTGCGCGGTTCTACATAGTCAAAAGGCAACCTCAACATCATTCTGCGATCAGATTCATTGACGTCTGCAAACCCTTTTTCTTTGGCGCGCGCGACTATGGGGCCATAGAGCTCCAATTGCTCGGGCGTCATGAAATTGAGCTGTTCAAAAAATGGATTGTCAGGAGACAAATCAGCGAAGAGTTCGATTGCGGTTTCGGCAAGTTCAACGCCCATTTCGAACATGGCTTCATCCAAGCCAGCTTTTTTCATAACAGAGCGAAGGTAGTCGTTTTCGACCAATTGGCTGGACTTAACGTCCTCCGTTTCAACCGCCGTACCAAATAGTAGATTTTCAGCGATGGTTGCATGCTCGTTGTAACCGTCCCAATCCCAGACTTCCACGAGATTACTGATCTCTGATCCGTCGATACTCTGCCGCAGTACTTTTCGCATTTCCACAAGCTTGCTTGTGAGTTCAGGGTGGATCTTAGGATCAAGAGTTTGGCGCATGGCAAGTTCGTAGACCGTTTCACCCATTTCGACCACGTCCAAAACGTCGCGAACTTTCTCGTAGATTTCTTCTGGTCCAGAAATTCCCATTGCTTCGTAGTCGACCCAATCAGAGTAATAGTCGAGCAAACTATTGCCTGCTGCCTTGGCTTCAGCTTGGGTTCTAGGGTGTAGAGGTTCTGGTATGTTTGAACCATCTGTTTCTCGCAGCGGCACGTGTTTGTTCACATAGAGCAGCGTGTTCAAGAGTGTGGATTGCGGGAGATAGGCATCGCTTCCACAATAAGAAAAACGTCGTCCACGAACCCGTTGTGGCAGGTCGGTTAACTGCCGACCGTTCAATGACATTCTGCCCGAAGTGGGGTTCATCAAGCCGGCCAGAGTATCTGCCGTCGCGCCGGCACCTGATCCCAGTGGACCAATCGCACATGCAATTTCATCGATGCCCAATGTGAAGTCCGCATCCTCAATGAGAGCGGTTCCTGTATCATCGATGACGTTCAAATTACTCACAGTAATTTCGCCGCTTAGAGGCTCTACTGGGTCGTAACTGTGTTGCTGCAGTTCAGCATCCGCAATGTCTTTGACATTGAACTGTTCGACAATCTGGGCGTATTTGATGTTGATATCGACGCGTTTCTGATCCCACATAATCAATCCATTGATCGGAGAAGGTAGGTCTTTGTAGGCGTTGATCACACCAATCAGTTGCCCGACATTGAGCGTGCCACGGATCGCGAAATATCCACCCACGACGTAAAATAAAAACGGTGTCAGCTGCGCCAGAAAATTGTTGATGAATTTGATAAAGAACTTTCGCTGATAGAGCTCGTAGCGAATGAAAAAGATTTTGCTCAAACGGCTTGAGAGTTCTGCGCGTTCATAGTTGGACGTATCGTTCACATGAATAGACGAAATACCGTCAACGATTTCGCCAATTCGACCGGATAGCAATCGAGCGGTCAGTTGACGCATCCGTCCGAGTTCAAGAACGCGTTTTCGCAAATACGGAATGAGCGTCACTTGCACAGCAATGATACCGACGGCGATCATACCGAGCCAAAAACTTTGGTTGAGAATGAATATAAAGGCCACAAGAGCTTGCCCACCCAGATAAACAGGTTGGACAAAAGCATCACCAATGAATTCACCAAACGGCTCAATCTCGTCCTTCACCATGGAGGCAATCTCTGAACCCTTGACGCGTTTGAAATGCCCGATTGGAAAGCGCAACACACGATCTGTGAGTTGATAGCGCATGCGACGCAGCATGCGCTCGCCCAAACGCCCTTTGTAGGTGTTGATGTAAAATTTAAAGAGGCCGTTGATGCAAACCAGACCTAAGAAAAGAGAACTGAGCGCGATCAGGTAAGGCCAACGTTCCAACTCAAAGCCTTTGAACAATACATATTCGCCACCACCCAAAAAATCGGGCAGCGACAGTGTGAAATCGAGAAACTTTTGAGTGGCGCCCACAACTTCGAAGCCAACACCCTGAATCGGTTGGTTGATGATGCGCACTGGAAGATCAAGGACCAGAAAATAGGTCGGCATCGAAGCTAGAATGACGCACAGGATCCAAATTTGTTCAGCGCGTGTGTGACGCCAGACATAGCGCAAAAGATTGCGGTCCAACGGCCTGTTCGCATCAGCTATCGTGCTGTCTTGCTGCAATTTATACCCCGAACACGCGTTACGCACTGAACTTTAATTGGATCTTTCGACCACAGAAAGACGATAGCTTATGGCACATCTATAACAAGTGCGTTTTTACACACTATTGTTTTTTACAATGGTGTATGGCGCTTCCTCCTTTTCTCGCTACTCTAACGCCTATATGAAGCAAAAGCTGAACCGTCACTGTCTGGAAACCTGCCATTATGTCTCAAAATTCAAATTCAGTCGTCATTGTATCCGCTGCAAGAACTCCGGTTGGCAGTTTTAACGGAGCGCTTGCCAGTGTTCCGGCCCATGAACTTGGCCGTGTGGCCATTGAGGCAGCGATTGCAGGAGCAGGCATCGACAGTAAAGAAGTTGAAGAGGTTATACTGGGCCAGGTGCTGACTGCTGGACAGGGCCAAAACCCGGCACGACAAGCCGCTATGGCTGCAGGTGTTCCAAAAGAAGCATCTGCCTGGGGGATCAATCAGGTTTGCGGTTCTGGCTTACGGGCTGTCGCAATTGGAATGCAGCAAATCGAGGGTGGTGATGCGAACATCGTTGTAGCGGGCGGTCAGGAGAGCATGTCACTTTCAACCCATTGCCAGCACATGCGCAATGGCCAACGCATGGGTGATTTTCAATTGATCGACACCATGATCAAAGATGGGTTGTGGGATGCCTTCAACGGTTACCACATGGGCGTGACTGCTGAGAACGTGGCAGAGAAATTCCAAATTACGCGCGAAGCACAAGACACTTTTGCTGTGTATTCGCAGAATAAAGCAGAATCGGCTCAAAAAGCTGGAAAGTTTGCTGATGAAATTGCAGCGGTGACCATCAAAACCCGAAAAGGTGAAACCACCGTCGATCAAGACGAATACATTCGCCATGGCGCAACCGTGGAAGGCATCGCAGGAATGCGACCTGCCTTCGACAAAGAAGGAACAGTCACAGCTGCAAATGCATCAGGCATAAACGATGGCGCAGCAGCTTTGGTTTTGATGTCGCAGGCAGAAGCAGACAAACGCGGTTTAGAGCCACTGGCACGGATTGTTTCACGAGCAACATCTGGCGTTGATCCGTCCATAATGGGAACAGGTCCAATCCCAGCCTCTCGTCTCGCCTTAGAAAAAGCGGGTTGGGCAGCCAGTGAACTAGATCTGATTGAAGCAAATGAAGCCTTTGCAGCACAAGCATGCGCTGTAAACAAGGAAATGGGTTGGGACACTGACAAGGTGAACGTAAATGGTGGCGCAATTGCTATTGGCCACCCTATTGGCGCATCAGGTGCACGCGTTCTAACGACGCTTTTACACGAAATGAAGCGTCGAGATGCCAAAAAGGGGCTTGCGACTCTGTGCATCGGTGGCGGCATGGGCGTTGCCATGTGTGTGGAACGCTGAGCAAAGATTTTCGAGCCAATTGCTGAGCCTTTGTTGAGCGTGTTCAGGTTTCGTTAACCATACCAACGGCATTTAAGAAGTCGGGGAGTGACGTATCATTCGTCGATGAGACGATTGGCAATGGAATGGACCGAACATGAAACCTGCATATTTACTTTCGTCTCTCGCGGTTTTTGCACTCTCTGCATGCACTCAGGCAGACTATTCCATAGAAAAGGCACTGCGTGTCAAAACCGTTGATCATTTGAAATATGGTGATTTTGATCCGGTAAAAATTCGCGGCAAACAACCGAAGGAATTTGCCGTCCACGGAATCGATCTGTCCCGTCACAATAAGACGATCAACTGGCGCACGGTAAAGCGCGTGGGAGTGGATTTTGCTTTCGTCAAAGCCACTGAAGGCAAAGATGATCGCGACAGGCGTTTTTCAGAGTTTTGGCGTGATACGCGCAAAGCAGGCGTTCCACGATCTGCATATCATTTCTATTATTTCTGTGCGACGCCTGAAGCACAGGCTGCCAATTACATAAGAACAGTTCCCAAAAGCGATTCCGCGCTGCCACCTATTTTGGACGTTGAATGGAATCCAAAGTCGCCATCTTGCAAAAAGCGTCCTTCGCCTTCAACCGTGGTCAATCATCTGGGCCGCTGGTTGAAAATCATAGAACGCCACTATAGGCAAAAACCCATTATATACACGACGGTAGACTTCCACGCTGAAAATTTGGCCAATGGAGAACTGCCGGGATTTCAGTATTGGCTGAGGTCTGTAAAAGCAGAGCCAAAATATATTTATGGGCGTCGCCCTTGGGTGTTCTGGCAATACACGGGCACTGGAAATATTCCAGGCATTGAAGGTCCTGTAGATATCAATGCATTCAATGGCAGTCGGGCGAAATGGAACCGTTGGTTGACCCGCAACACGCGTTGAAGCGCTCATTAAAAGCGCTGGCGAAATCCAAAAGCAATAATGTTGGAGCCACATCCCTCGCAGCCAAAAAAGCCGCTTGCACTTGAACGGTGATGCAACCGTAGAACAAATTCTTGGTTCTCGTTCTCAGGCATAGCGAAGGTGATTTCAGGCGACAGATAATGCAGCAGTTTTTCAGCATCGCCATCATTGGTTTCTGCATTCTCAAAATCTGTCTCGTCGGTCATGTAGTTGAGCCCGACACTGATCGCAACTGACGTTTTCACATAGTCATTCCAAGGGAAGTCATTGTATCGGCCGTAGAGCGCGCCCCAAACGTGACCGGCATCTTGCCCAGAACCACCACCAAATTGATATCCTAAGCCTGCTTCCGCTTCTACAGAGAAACCATGCCAGCGATATATTTCCCGCGACAATGCGCCACCAATGAAACTGGTTTTGGTAAATGTTGTTCCGCGCGGAATGATGATTTCGGACAGTTCATTTTCAGTCAACTGACCCACAAAAAGTGTCGCCGCCCATTTTCCATCACCTGTCCCATCAAAAAACGGGCTGGAAAGGCCATCGTCTGCATATGAGGGTGTTGAAAAAACCGAAAATACCAAAATTGCTGAGACAAGAATGCGATAAGCAATACTCTTCAAAAAATTCATGTCTCTGCCTTGCAAAACGTGAGCACAGCTTTCGCTCTGCTTGATCATGAGACAATGATTAACGACCCAGTGATTTGAGTTCAAGTGCATCGCTGCAACACGTGTGAGAAAATGAACAATTGTTTAACGAACTCTAATGGCAATGTTTCGAGTGAGGGGGGGCGCTTCCAGTACTTGCGCTTTTCGCCAATCAAGCCTATATCGCCCGCGTGCTCAAAGCACATTCTCGGCCTGTGCTGGACGACATCCCGGCCCGGGCGTCTTTTTACCCGTACAAATAGGAGTATCCCGATGTCGATTACGCCAGAGCGTAAAGCTGAACTGATCAAAGAATATGCCACAACTGAGGGCGATTCCGGTTCCCCTGAGGTGCAAGTTGCGATCCTCACGGAACGCATCAACAACCTGACAGAACATTTCAAAGGCCACAAGAAAGACAATCATTCTCGTCGTGGCCTGTTGAAAATGGTGGCAACTCGTCGCTCGCTTCTCGATTACACGAAGCGCAAAGACGAAGAGCGTTACAAGAAACTTATTACGAGCCTCGGTATTCGCCGATAAATCGAAGAATTCAAACGGCGGACCAATTCAGGTTTCGCCGTTTGTTGTTTGAGGTCTAGCATTCTGCTAAGGTTTCAAAATTGGTAGAAGTGGTCTTGAGTGGATAGGGGCAGGATTATCAGCAGCACATAAAGTGCTCCTCATTGTCTTGCCCTCGACAGACCCAAAAGAAGGGATATTTGCCCTTTTTGTACGTGCACCACGGTGGTGTGAGAAGAAGCGGCAAAATATGCAAAGTGGTTGTATTCGAAACCACGACCTTTCTTGAAATTGTATTCGGGTTTGAGCGCACATTTCTGTGCGGTCTAAGCAAGGCACATTTTTACCAAAAACTAGAAATGCGTGCGGTTCGTGCACTCGGCGATAGGCGCCGTGTGGCCGCACATGAAGGAAGTTATTGAATGTCAATGTTTGAAAAACATGTCGTGGAAATTGAATGGGGCGGACGTCCGCT
>CALHHQ010000020.1 GCA_938030645.1 uncultured Rhizobiaceae group bacterium | reverse complement strand
ATGCTGGGCATCAAATCTGCATATGTTGATTGCAATTCAGACAATGAATTTCTACCGGACATTGAAGACATTCGCTCTGCACTGAAGGGAGTGAAAGCGTTTGCGATTGTCTCACCGAACAACCCAACAGGTTGCATATATCCCAAAGCACTACTGCAGAAAATTTATCAAGCCTGTCGCGATGCGGATGTTTGGTTGATTTTGGATGAGACCTATCGTGATTTTATGGCCTCCGAAGAGCGGCATGCACTCTTTGAAAATGCCGATTGGCGAGATGGATTGATCCAACTTTACTCGTTTTCCAAAAGCTTTTGTATTCCCGGCCATCGTCTTGGTGCCGTTGTTGCGGGGGAGCCTGTCATCAATGCAATTTTCAAAGTGATGGACAATCTTCAAATCTGTGCACCACGCGCAGCCCAAAGCGCCTTGGCCAAGGCCATTGTGCCTTTAACTGACTGGCGTGAAGCAAACCGTCTCGAAATCCAAAACCGTGCATCCGCTATGCGTAATGCGTTTGCAGAACTTACGGGATGGCAGATCAATTCCATCGGCGCCTATTTTGCATTTGTGCAGCATCCTTTTGAAGGTCGTTCATCCATAGATGTTGCCAAAGCAATGGCCGAGCAAGCAGGAGTGAGTTGTTTGCCAGGGGCATTCTTTGGTGAAAACCAAGATAAGTTTCTACGAATTGCTTTCGCAAACGCTGATGTGAAAACGATTGGTTTGTTGAAAGACCGATTGCAGGCATTCAGTTTGTAGGTTTGTGAAAGCCCTACTTTTAAACGTTTATGACCTCAAAACGCTTGGCAATTCGTTCGACCAAACGCTCTGCTACATCTTGTTTTGAACTTTTAGGCCAAGCCTCGTCGCCAGATTGGCTCACCAATACAACTGAATTTTCATCACCGCCAAAGACATTGTTTTCAGGTGAAACATCATTGGCCACAATCCAGTCCGCACCTTTTTTGGCGAGTTTAGCGCGGGCGTGTTCAGCCAGCTTCTCAGTTTCAGCTGCAAAGCCAATCACCAATGCAGGGCGATCACTCTTACGGGTCCCAACGCCTTTTAAAATGTCTGGGTTTTCAATCATGGAAAGGGCCGGAATGTTGCCGCTTCCATCTTTCTTGATTTTCTCATCTGCTTGATGGTCCACGCGCCAATCGGCTACGGCTGCAACAAATACGGCAATATCAGCAGGCAATGAACGTTCTACTGCGTCCTGCATTTCTAAAGCTGAAGTCACATTCACGACCGTTACATCGGCAGGGTCTGGAATGGAGACAGGGCCGGAGACCAAAATGACATCTGCGCCCGCCCGTGCCAGTTCCTGAGCAATCGCATGCCCTTGTTTGCCGGAAGAATGATTGGAAATGTAACGCACGGGATCAATGTCTTCGCGTGTTGGACCGGATGTCACGATTGCCGTTTTGCCAGCGAGTGGGCGTGAACGATCATCCAGCATGTCTTCGACAACGCCAACGATTTCCATGGGTTCGGACATTCGGCCAAACCCGGCTTCGCCGCTTTCTGCCATTTCACCTTCATTGGGGCCAACAAATGAAACACCGTCACCCGCCAGTGTTTCCAGGTTGCGCTGGGTTGCTGCATTGTTCCACATGGCTGGGTTCATGGCGGGTGCCACGAGTATCGGGCTGTCAGCTGCAAGCAAAACGGTAGACGCCAAATCATTGCCCAAACCGTTAGCCATTTTCGCAATCAGGTCAGCAGTTGCGGGCGCAACAACAATCAAATCAGCTTCACGCGCTAGACGAATGTGTCCAATGTCCTGCTCAGCGTCTCTGTCCCAAATGTTTGTAAAAACAGTGTCGCCTGTCAGGGCACCTACAGTCATTGGTGTGACAAATTCTTGAGCGGCTTGCGTCATCACGCATCGTACGGTCGCACCACGTTCCCGCAATCGCCGAATGAGATCGAGAGATTTATAGGCCGCAATTCCACCACTGATGATCAGCAGAATGGATTTATTGTGAAGTGTTTGCTCAATACTCATAAGGCGGAACCTACCATTTGAACTAAGAGACTGTCCACGCTGCGTAGACCGCAGCAGCGGCGATGATCCAGAGTGCAACGCGGCCCGAACGGGAATGGCGCGCTTCAGCTTTGCCAATGGCGTCAATCGTTGGTTTGTCCAAACGCACGCCTTCCTTTGCCATCACGTCGATTTCATGGCTCAAAATTTCAGCGCGTTTTGCCATATCGGGTGCGAGTTGCACCAATTTGCTCATGGCGTGTAGCCCGTCTTTGGCTTCATCCAGTTTACCGAGCGGTCCAATCAGGCGCGTGACATATGGTGTGACCACTGGGCCACCAGAATCCCACATGTTGAATTGCGGATCGAGTTTACGCGCCACGCCCTCAACAACAACCATTGTCTTTTGCAAAAGCAAAAGCTGTGGCTGTGTTTTCATGTCGAATAATTCGGTGATGTCGAACAGCAATGTCAGCAGGCTGCCAATCGAAATCTCTTCTGCGGCCTTGCCATAGATAGGCTCGCCAACAGCCCGCAGTGCTTGCGCAAAGCTTTCCACGTCTTTGTCAGCAGGAACATATCCAGCTTCAATGTGGACTTCGGCAATGCGCCTGTAGTCTCGGTTGATGAAGCCATATAAAATTTCACCGAGAAAACGTCTTTCAGCTTTCACCAATCGTCCCGCAATGCCCAGATCGACGGCAACAATATCCCCATCAGGAGCAAGAAACAGGTTTCCAGGGTGCATGTCCGCGTGGAAAAAACCATCGCGCAATGCATGGCGTAGAAAAGTCTGGTTCAGTGTATTGGCGACAGCTTTTAAATCGTGTCCGGAAGCCCGCAACGCTTCCATATCATTCATCTTGATGCCGTCGACCCATTCCATGGTCAGGCAGTCGCGACCAGAACGCGGCCAATCCACTTCTGGAACGCGGAAGCCTGCATCATTGGTTGAGTTATCGCCCATTTCAGAAAGTCCCGCAGCTTCCATCCGCAGTTCCATCTCAAGCTTTGCGGATTGGGCAAGCATGTCGACACTGGGCACAAGTTGTAGGCGTCGCAATGGCGGAAACAGAAAGTTCAGGGTTCGAGCGGCTGTGTAGAAGGTTTCCAAATCCCAAGCGAAACGCTCGCGCACGCCTGGACGAATTATTTTCACCGCAACAGTCCGCAGAGTTCCATCGCTGTCTTTCACTTTGGCTTTGTGAACTTGTGCGATTGATGCAGCAGCAACGGGTTCGCCAAAATCAACGAACAATTCTTCGATCTTTTGACCAAGCGTGCCCTCCACCATTTTACGGGCTTCAGTCGTTGGGAAT
>CALHHQ010000019.1 GCA_938030645.1 uncultured Rhizobiaceae group bacterium | reverse complement strand
CCCCAGATCATCAGAGCCTGCAAACAGGAACAAGCGCCAACGTCCGTCTGCCTTGATCGTATGGGCCAGTTCCATCGGTTTTGCATCGGCCAGACGAATGACTGGAGCGGAATGAAATCGTTTTCCAATTTCAAAACCTGTTGCCAAGTGTTGATGATCGTTCGGCCCTGTGATGATTGAAGTATCGTATTTCGTTTCCACGCCAGCGGTATAGCGGGCATGTTTTGAGAAATACTTCTGGAACTGCTTTGCCGCTTCGGCATCTTTCGTCTTTGCGCTGAACAGTCTCGCCATGTCTCGATCAAAGTCGATCAATTCTTGTGCCTTTGACTGTCGCTCTTGCGAATAAGTGTGCAACAACTTTGGATCTGACCGTTTCAAAATGACCGAGGCCAATTTCCAACCGAGATTGAAGGCGTCGGCCATCGACACATTCATGCCTTGGCCAGCTTTGGGGCTGTGGGTGTGACAAGCATCTCCAGCGATGAAGATGCGTGGCGTTTTTTGGTCACGTTCGGTTTCCGGCACATCATCGAACTGATCGCAGACACGTTGCCCAATTTCATAGGCTGACCACCAGGCGACTTGTTTCACGTCGAGCTTGTAAGGTGAAAGGATCGCCCGCGCTTTCTCAATAAGCATTTCGGAAGACACATTGCGATCAGCCGCACGTTCATCGTTTTGAAGTTCGGCAAGTTCAATATACATGCGCACCATAAAGCCACCCTCTCGGGGGATAATCAAAAGGCTACCATCAGAGGCCGACTGGATTGCACATTTCAGGCGAATGTCAGGAAAGTCTGTGACGGCCAAAATGTCCATGACGCCCCAGAGCTGCCGCGCAGATTCTCCTTTGAGTTGATGGCCTAAGGATTTGCGAACTTGGCTCCGTGCCCCATCGCAACCCACGACGTAACGGGCACGAATGACTTCCTGCTTTGCTGTTGCGTCTGCTGCACGATGTTCAAAGCTTGCCGATACAGGAAAGTTGGGATCGTCTGTTTTGAACACGTCCAAAAGTGTTCGGTCATAATGCGGGACGAGCCGGCGGGGCGAATGTTGCATGATGTCCAAATAGAAATCATGGATACGCGCTTGATTGAGGATCGTGTGCGGAAATTCTGATAGACCGTCTTCGACATCTTGAATGCGATCTGCCCGTGCAATATTCGATTGCTCTGCATTGGGGCGCCAAAACGATGTCTCGTTCACCCAATAGGCTTCTCTTTCCACTTTTTCAGCAAAACCAAAGGCTTCAAACATCTCCATAGATCGACAGGCAATGCCATCGGCTTGCCCGACTTCAAGCGGTCCAGATTTTTGATCGACAATTCGGGTGGTTATCTCAGGAAACTGTGCGAGTTGCGCCGCCAGTGTGAGCCCTGCGGGGCCGCAGCCTACAATCAAGACGTCAACATCGCTCTCATAAGGTTGAATGCCTGATGCTTCTGGTGCGTTATAGGGCGATCCTGGCCTAAAGCCGTTGACGTGATACTGCATGTTGAACTTGGCCTCCTACTTGAGCCAACAAGTCTTGTCGTTCAATCGGTGACACCGCTTTACACGTATTTAGTTATAGAACATAATCATTATGTCTTTCAATGATTATTGAGTTTGTCATGGGTGTCTCGGAAACTGAAGTTTTGAAATCCGAAGTGAATGGCTCCATTGCCACGCTCACAATGAATCGGCCCGACAAGCGAAATGCTATGTGCGAAGAGCTTCTTGACGCATTGGACGCTTTTTTTTCGAACCCTCCAAAAGATGTTCGGGTTGTCATTTTGACGGGCATAGCTGGCCATTATTGTTCCGGGCTTGATCTGTCTGAGCATGTCCATCGCACGCCCGAAGAGAATCTTTATCACTCGCGCCACTGGCACGGTGTCATGGAGAAAATTCAATTCGGTGGTCTCGTGGTTGTATCGGCCATGTTCGGCGCAGTGATTGGTGGTGGTTTGGAAATTGCTGCGTCCACGCATGTTCGCATCGCCGAGCCTTCAACAATTTTTCAACTGCCAGAAGGACGGCGCGGTATTTTTGTAGGTGGCGGCGCGACTGCAAAAGTTAGCCGGATTATCGGCGCAGACAGAATGACAGAGATGATGCTTACAGGTCGAAAATATAGTTCTGAAGAAGGGCAAGCGCTTGGACTGACGCACTATGCAGTCGGCCAAGGTGAATCTATGGAGCTAGCACAAACACTTGCAGGTAAAATTTCGCGCAATGCGCCGCTCGCAAACTACTTCATGGTTCAAGCGATTTCAAAAATCAGCGATATGTCGACAAGTGATGGTTTGTTCACGGAGTCTCTCGCCGCATCTCTGTCACAAACAACGCCAGATGCCGAGGAGGGTTTGAAAGCCTTCCTTGAAAAACGCGCTCCAAAGTTCCGGTAAAATGATGTCAAACGCCGCACCAAATAAGATGCAACCCCAGATCGACAAAGTGTCAGATGCTCCTTTGCGTGAATTTGTAGGCTACCATATCAAGCGCGCGTTCAATGTTATTCAAGCCGATCTGAACGACGTGCTGTCACGCTTCGACCTGAGAATGATCAGCTATTCAGCGCTCGTCTTGATCGTTGAGAACCCAGGTATTCGTCAATCTCAACTGGCGACTGCACTGGCAATTGAGCGCCCGAATTTGGTGGTGATTATTGATGAACTGGAAAAGCGTGAGCTGATAACGCGTGATCGGTTGCTGACTGACCGCCGCGCTTACCTGTTGCAAGCGACTTTGGCTGGCCGAAGGCTTTGCGATAAGGCGGCCACAGCTGTTGGTGCACATGAAGAAGCGCTGTTTGAGGAAATTGATAAAGACACGCGATCCAGCATTGTAGATGCCTTGAACAGAATTGAAGCTAAGTCGCGGGAGGATCGTTCGTGAAGAGAACAAACAACTTCCGCAAGCACAACATTCGACGCACCGACCGTGTAGATGGATCCATTATTCTGGAACCCAACGATGCATTGGGCACGGTCGTTCAACACACCTGCGATTGGCTCGACCATTGGTCCAACGAAACGCCAGAACGCATTTTTTTTGCCGAAAGAAGCGGTTCCGGTTGGCGCGAAGAAACTTACGCATCAGCACTTCAAAAAGTGAGAACTATTGCAGCGTCTCTCTTGGCGAGAGGGATGGACGAAACCACGCCAATTTTGATTATGTCTGGCAATGGCATCGATCACGGATTGCTGACACTGGCGGCGCAATTCATTGGTGTGCCGACCGTTCCTGTGGCCGAGCAGTATTCTTTAATCAAAGGCGCTCATGGCAGGTTGCAACATGCAATCAATCTGGTGCGTCCAAAGATGGCATATGTGATAGACGCTGGTCAGTACGCCGATGCACTCACGCTGGATGATTTCAACGGGATAGAGGTTGTCGCAAGCTGTCTGGGTAACTCAGGTGGTGTTTCCGGCGTAACATCATTCGATGACTTGCTGAAGGGCGATCCCAGCAGTGATATTGATGTGGCACGGTCGGCTCTTACACCAGATACCGTCGCAAAAATTCTTATGACCTCTGGGTCAACATCAGCTCCCAAAGGCGTTCTAACCACGCACAAAATGATGTGCACCAATCAGGCACAGCTTGCTGATGCCTTGCCGTTTTTGCGCGAAAAACCACCACGCATTTTGGACTGGTTGCCGTGGAATCATGTGTTCGGAGGCAGTCACAATTTCAATATGATGCTTGCCAATGGCGGCAGCCTCTACATCGATGATGGTAAGCCAGTGAAGGGAGTGTTTGATCGCACATTGGAGAACCTGTCGATGATAACCGGAACGATGGCTTTTAATGTGCCCGCGGGTTTCTCGATGCTGCTTGGTGCGTTGCAGAATGATTCGACGCTTCGTCAAAGGTTCTTCGAAAATCTTGACCTCATGTTCTACGCAGGCGCTTCCCTTCCGCAAGACGTGTGGGGAGGCTTCGAGCACATGGCGATGGACATCAAAGGCGAAGTGCCCTTGATGACGTCATCTTGGGGACTGACCGAAACGGCTCCCGCTTTGATGATACAGCAAGAGCCAACGCCAAGTTCTGGCGTCGTTGGTATTCCCATGACCGACGTTGTCGCCAAGCTCATTCCCAACGATGAAAACCGCTTTGAGGTTCGTGTCAAAGGGCCAAACATTATGCCCGGATATTTTGAAGATCCAGAAAAAACAGCTGAGGCATTTGACGATGAAGGCTTTTTCATAACCGGCGATGCCATGAAATTTGTAGACCCTTCTGAACCCAACAGAGGTTTGAAGTTCGACGGACGCATCAGCGAAGACTTCAAATTGCTGACTGGAACATGGGTGCGCGCCGCACAACTGCGAATTGATGTTTTGGCGCAACTTGCGCCGCTCGCATCAGACGTCGTCATCACGGGAGCAGATCGCGAGCAAATAGGGATATTGATTTTCCCGAGTTTAGATGAGCTTGGGCGCAAAGGCTTTAAAACATCACAAACAAACGGCGCGTTTGACGATGCCGCCTTGGTCAAAGAAATTGAACAACACCTTTCAGAGCGGGCAAAGCGAGTATCCGGCTCGTCCAATCTAATTTCCCGCGCCTTGTTGGTCAGCGAGCCAGCTTCACTGGCTGAAGGGGAAATCACTGCCAAAGGTAATTTGAACTTCCGCAAAATTCTAACAGGTCGGAAACATCTGTTGGACCGGCTTTACAGCGACAACGACCCGTCCGTCGCAAAACTTCAGGAACATTGAATATGGTCGACCTCACCAAAGTTCGCGCAATCGACATCCACACCCATGCAGAAGAACCTTGTGGCTGCCACGGGGACGACGGATATGATGAACTGCAATCGACAATGGCCAAGTATTTTCGCGCGCCGTGGGAACACCCTCCGACGGTGCCCGAAACTGCGGCGCATTATCGTGAGCAGAACATTGCTGCTGTCATCTTTCCTGTCGATGCGGAAAGAGAAACAGGCTATCGACGCTATAAGAACGAAGAAGTCGCGGAGCTTGCTGCAGAGAACGACGATGTTCTGATCCCGTTTGCCAGTATCGACCCTCATAAGGGCAAACTTGGCATTCGAGAAGCCAAACGGCTCATGCGGGACTTTGGCATCAAAGGCTTCAAGTTTCATCCCACCATGCAGGGCTTCTATGCCAATGATCGCATGGCCTATGGCCTCTACGAAGCCATAGCAGAAGAAGGTGGCATCGCCTTGTTCCACACCGGTCAAACAGGCGTTGGCAGTGGCATGCCCGGTGGCAATGGTATGCGCCTGAAATATTCCAATCCGATGTATATGGACGATGTGGCGGTGGACTTCCCCGAGATGAAAATCATTCTCGCTCACCCCAGCTTCCCTTGGCAGGAAGAGGCTTTGGCTGTCGCACAACACAAGCCGAATGTTTACATCGATCTGTCCGGATGGTCCCCCAAATATTTCCCAGAAATTCTGGTGCGCTACTGTAACTCAATTTTGAAAATGAAAGTTCTTTTCGGTTCCGATTGGCCCATGATTACACCCGAGCGTTGGCTTTCAGACTTCGAGAAAATCGCCATCAAGGACGAATTGCGCGAGGACATTATCAAAGGTAATGCCGCCCGTTTGTTGGGACTCAGTTAAAATGAATATCCCGACACC
>CALHHQ010000018.1 GCA_938030645.1 uncultured Rhizobiaceae group bacterium | reverse complement strand
AGTATTTTGAACAAATGCACCATCAACGCACCAGCAAAAAGTGGCGTCAGCAGATTGACGATAGGGATAGACAGAACAACTGCGATTGCCAGTCCGGCCGTAAAGATCGTGAAGCCGTGCTTTTCACGCAATGCGTCCACTTCTTGGGTTGTGCGGTGACGTAGGGCTGCGAATTGAAAATATTCTCGACCGAGAAGATACCCGTTCACCAAAAAGAAAACGATGAAGCCAAGCCCCAAAAAGATCACCAACATTAAGGCGATCAGGTTGGCAATAAGCACCAAACCCAGAAACCGTGCGGTGATTCCAACAGATTGGGAAATTGTCAAAGCCGTGCCGGGCGGATCGTTGGGGTAGTGATCTTGTTCCACGGCTTCTGCTATTTCATCGAGAAATACACCCGCAAAAACGGATGTCACTGGGGCGATCAAAAACCCCATTACCAAAACAAGACTGACCCCCAACGCCCAAGCAATGGCTGTTACAATCCACGACTCAGGGCCCATGAGAGGCATGATAAAGGTTGTCGTCACAGCGTTTAAGGTAAACCAAAGGCCTATAAACAAAACGACAGTCAGGCCAATCGATTTCCATAGGACCGAACGGAATGGTGGTGAGAACAATTGTTTTAGGGTCAATGATACGGCGTTGAAGATCATAATTTAGTCGTTCTCGTTACTGCGTTGCTCACTAAATGGGAATGATGGGCCTTGAACACAATAGTTCTTCACAATCATGGCTTTCCATTCGCGCAGAAAGCCTTTACGCCAGACCAAATTTATTGAAAACCGGAATGTTTTATGTCGGATAATAAGTATGACGTGTTGACTGTAGGCAATGCGATTGTGGACATCATCGCACGTGCTGAAGAAGATTTTCTGGTTCGTGAGAATATCACAAAAGCTGCAATGAACTTGATCGATGCTGATCGTGCTGAACATCTTTATGCAGCTATGGGCCCCGCAATCGAAGCGTCAGGCGGAAGTGCCGGCAACACGGCGGCAGGCATTGCGAGCTTGGGCAGCAAAGCAGCCTATTTTGGTAAAGTCTCAAACGATCACTTGGGCAAAATCTTCACTCATGACATTCGCGCCATCGGTGTTGATTTCGACGTGTCCCCATTAGAAGGCAATCCGCCGACAGCGCGTTCCATGATTTTCGTCACGCCCGATGGTGAGCGGACAATGAACACATATTTGGGCGCCTGTGTTGAACTCGGCCCGGAAGATGTGGACGCTGATGTTGTGGCGCAAAGCCAAGTCACCTATTTCGAAGGTTACCTGTGGGACCCACCCAGAGCAAAAGATGCGATCCGCTTGAGCGCTAAAATTGCCCATGAGAACAATCGAAAAGTTGCAATCACACTCTCGGATTCATTTTGTGTAGATCGATATCGTAGCGAGTTCCTCGAACTCATGCGTTCGGGGACAGTCGACATGATTTTTGCAAATGATGCGGAGCTGAAATCTCTTTACGAGACGAGTGACCTAAATTCCGCTGTTTCTGCAGTGAAATCAGATGTTGCGTTGGCTGCGGTGACGCTGGGTGAAAAAGGATCACTTGTTGTCAGCCCGGACGAGACTGAGGAAGTTGCGGCGCACAAAATTGAAAAGTTGGAAGACACTACGGGCGCTGGTGATCTTTATGCTGCAGGTTTTCTCCATGGTTTGACCAGTGGTCGATCTATGGCGGATTGCGCGCGCATTGGCGGCTTAGCAGCGGCGGAAGTCATTCAGCACATTGGGCCGCGTCCACAGGTTTCGCTGAAGGAATTGTTGGCCCAATCAGGTATCTGATCAATTGTCCAATGACTTCAAAGCATAAAGCGCTTCGAGAGCTTCTCGAGGCGTCAGCTCGTCGGGATTGATATCAGATAATTTCTCGCGCAACTCTGATGCGACTGTCACTCTTTCAGATTTTTGCGATGGCTGGGCAGAAAAAAGTGGCAAATCATCAATCAGTGTGTTCGCTGGACTCTCGCGGTTCTGACTTTCCAACTGTTCCAGAACACTGCGTGAGCGTTCAATAACTGCATCTGGCAATCCGGCGAGGCGTGCCACTTGGATGCCGTATGAACGATCGGCACTGCCCTCAATCACTTCGTGCAAGAACACAACATCACCGTCCCATTCTTTGACGCTCATGGTTACGTTTGAAAGACGTTCCAATTTTGAAGAAAGTGCTGTGAGTTCATGATAGTGCGTGGCAAAAAGCGTGCGACTTTTGTTCACTTCGTGAAGATGTTCAATCGCTGCCCACGCGATGGACAATCCATCAAAAGTGGCGGTGCCGCGACCAATCTCATCAAGAATAACTAGCGAGCGCTCTCCTGCCTGATTGAGAATAGCGGCGGTTTCCACCATCTCTACCATGAAGGTGGATCGACCACGCGCTAAATCATCGGCAGCTCCAACCCGTGAGAAAAGTCTGTCGACAACACCAATATGTGCGCTTCCTGCTGGCACGAATGAACCCATTTGAGCGAGCAGCGCTATAAGTGCATTTTGACGAAGAAAAGTGGATTTACCACCCATATTGGGACCCGTAAGCAACCACAACTTTCCGGCACTTTCACCACTCAATTGCGTGTCATTGGCAACAAATGGGTTGGCTGCTTGTTTGCGTAAACTTTGTTCCACAACGGGATGACGACCTGCGGTGATCGTAAATGCCAGACTGTTGTCAATTTTTGGTCGAACGTATCCTTGTTCTTCGGCCAGTTCCGCCAAAGCATTCGAAACATCCAGAGCGGCCAAAGCAGCACTGATCGATTGAAGCTTGCTGGCTTCAGTGATCACGGCTGTTTGCAACCGCTCGAAATGTTGCAGCTCGATTTGAATACATTTCCCAGCAGCATTAGCGATGCGACTTTCCAAATCTGCCAATTCTGTTGTGGTGAACCTCATCGCGTTGGCCATAGTTTGGCGATGAATAAACTTGTCTTTATCGTCTTGCAGCGCACCAGCATTCAGCGCTGTCACTTCGATGAAATAGCCAAGGACATTGTTGTGTTTGATCTTGAGATTTTTGACGCCAGTCTGCTCTGAATAGCTGGTTTGAAGCCCTGCTATTACACGACGACTTTCTTGACTGAGTGCTCGAAGTTCGTCCAAATCAGTGTCGAAACCTGACTTGATGAAGCCACCATCACGGGCGAGAAGAGGCAGCTCATCGCTAAGCGCTTCTTCAAGACTATTCAACAATTCTTCCGGCAATGCATCAATCGTTGCTAACTGATGACGAGCATTTTCAGGCAGAGTAAAATTGTTTTCTTGAAGAACAGATCCAAGCCCTTGTGCAGCCGTGAGACCTTTGGCAATAGCCGCCATATCGCGAGGGCCACCACGATTGAGTGAAAGGCGTGATAAGGCCCGCGGTATATCCGACATTCCCTTTAGAATGTCGCGAATGGTTTTGCGCAACCTGTCTTCGGTCAAGGCGAAGGAAACTTCATCATGTCGCGCAGAAATCATAGCTACGTTTGTGAGCGGGCTCATCAGTCGTTCTGCCAACAACCGAGCGCCACCGCCGGATATTGTGCGGTCAATCGTACGCAATAGGCTTCCATCGCGTTGGCCACTGAGAGTTTGGGTGAGTTCCAAATTGGCGCGGGTAGCAGCATCAATATAAACGGTTTGCGCTGTCTCTTCGCGTTGAGGTCTTTGCAGCGCAGGGCGTTCGCCTATCTGCGTTTTTTCTACATAGTTGATCGCCGCGTTTGCTGCGGACAATTCTGCTCGAGTAAATTGGCCGAACCCATCAAGTGTTTTCACTTGATAGAACCGTTGAATGTTTTGTTCAGCGCGGGAAGAATCGAACACTGCCGATGGTTGTGGCTGCACAACGCAATCAGTCATTTCAAGCGCCAGTTTCAAATCATGGTCTTCAAACACACTGTCCGACACGATCAATTCACGGGGTCGAATGCGTGCAATGTCGGCAGATAGTGTTGCAGCATCGCTTTCTACCAAACGAAAACTGCCCGTTGAGATATCAACAGCTGCGATTGCATAAGTATCGCCTGATGTTCCGCCGCGCACTCTAGCAAGAGTTGCAAAGATGTTTGTGGCACCGGGTTCTAACAACCGTTCTTCGGTAATTGTGCCCGGTGTTACGAGACGAACCACATCTCGTTTCACCACAGATTTAGAACCTCGCTTTTTTGCTTCAGCAGGGTTTTCCATCTGTTCGCAAACCGCCACGCGATACCCTAGCGCGATCAATTTTTGCAGGTAATCATCTGCTGCGTGCACGGGCACACCGCACATGGGTATGTCTTCGCCTAAGTGTTTTCCACGCTTGGTGAGAGTGATTCCTAATGCGCGTGCTGCGATTTCAGCATCACCGAAAAACAACTCGTAAAAATCGCCCATTCTATAAAACAAGAGTGAATCTGGATTGGCGGCTTTAATCTCGATGTATTGCGCCATCATCGGCGTTGGTGCGGGATGTTTTTCAGACGACTGCGCGGACGTTGATTCAGGAGAACTCATAACTTGCTCGTGGTCCGTCAGCGCGAAAAAATTAGTGGTTGAAAATTCTTAGCAAACCAATCGATTTGGTGCGAATCATCATCACTGGAAGTGCAATTGAACTTGTGGATGGATTTTGGAGAAAACGACGGGGGCTTAATCTAAGCTGCAAATCGAGATGCGTCTTTCCCGTAATGAGCAAGATAACGAGGCGCAATATCCGCGACTTTGAGAGTTACCAAAACATCTGTCGTACCAAATTGATGGTCTAGAACTGCATGTGAGCCAACTTTTGCACCCACCCGCAAATAGCCCTTTAATAGTGGGGGTAAACCGGCAAGAGCTCGGCGTGATCCGTTTGTCTCGACGGAGAGCTTTTCGAGATCAATTCCATCCGAAGTCAATGAACAGCAGTCTTCTTCAGCCGCAAGTTTTGCGTGTTCGACCAACCAAGAAAGAGAAGCGCGGTGTGTATCAATATCCGTTCCTTGAAACGATGCGCATCCGAATAAAACATCAATTTTTCTGTCGAGCACATAGGCCCAAAGACCTTGCCACATTAATTCAAGAGTTCGCTTAGAGCGATGCTCTTTTAAAATGCAGGACCGTCCCAGTTCCAAGAACCGTTTGTTTGCGTGCTTGTTCAAAAATGCCGAAATATTGAACTCTGATTGCGAATAAAATCCGCCGCACAATCGTGCGTTGCGATCTTGCAGCAAGCGATAGGTTCCGATGATTTTTTCGGTGCCATGGACCCGTTCGACAACGAGCAAATGATCGCAAAAATTGTCAAATCGATCTTCATCGCGTTTGGTCAAGCGAGCGCGCTGGCTGGCATTGGCTTGGAGTTCTTCATAGAAAACCTGATAGCGAATTTCTTGTGCCC
>CALHHQ010000017.1 GCA_938030645.1 uncultured Rhizobiaceae group bacterium | reverse complement strand
GTGAAAACAAGCGCCAAAAGAACAACGTAGATCGGCAGGAACTTTACAAATTTGGATTCGCGTTCCTTACCCATTTGATGAAATGCGCGGAACAGTTCAGGCAAACCTTGAAGCAACAGCAACATCGCACCAATCGGCATCCAGATACGACCAGGCCACAACCAAGGCGCCCAAGTTGTATCACTGGCTTCTTCCCATGAGTTGGGATTGAAAGGGTCTTGGCCAAATGAGTCGATTGCATAGTCCAGCGAACTCCAGAAGAAGAACAGCATGGCTGGGAAATAGAGAAGCAAATACAGCGTCGCATCGACGGTCGCCTGCGTCCGCGGGTGCCAATTGCGGAATAGAAAATCTGCTCGGATATGAACACCACGCATCAATGCGTAACCAGCCGTTGCCATAAACAACACACCGCCCATCATGCGGCTGATATCGTAGTTCCAAAGTGTGGGGCCAAGACCCCAAGCAATCGCTGTTTCGTTCATTCCATAATCGGTGAGAACAGCAAACGCTTTACGCGAAACCACTTCGAACACGGTGCCACCAATCATCGGGATGAGCAAAAGACACATAATGCGTCCTGCCCACTCGTTGATCACATCAATGGTTGCAGTGATTGGACGTTGCCACGGCGTCATGTCTTCGGGCGTATATCCAGCCCTTTCATTTCTGCGCTCGGCAATGGACTCGTCTGTTGTGTCCAGATCGTCTGGAATTACTTCCTCAGCCATAATGACTCTCTCCCCGAGGTCGCTGCGTTTTGCTTGAGAATAGGGAACCAAAACTCCCTATTCTCAAACAAAACGGCGAAGCGCAAAACGCTCCGCCGAATGTCGTTTGAAGTTTACTTCAGAGTATCAGCAAAAGCTTTACCCAACGCAGCGTTGGAAGCTTGTGCACCAGCCCAGAATGGAACTGCGATTTTCGCAAATTCTTTTTGGCTGTCGTAGACTGTTTTGAAGAATGCATTTTCAGAAGCATTTTTCTCAAGCAGAGCTTTCGCAGCATTCATGTATGCTGGGAAGTAATCTGCAGGAGTGTCATGCAACTGCACGCCATCTTCTTCAGTCAGCTTTTTCAAAGCTTTACCGTTTTCGTAGATGCGGTAAGACATTGATTTTGAAAGTGATGCGTTTGCAGCAACTTCAAGAGCTTTCTTCTGTACGTCGGTCATGCCGTTATACACATCGCCGTTGATGTACATGTCAGCGTTCACAACAACCTGGTGCAAGCCTTGCAGATAGTAGTGCTTGAGCACTTTCTGGAAACCAAACACGGAGTCAGGCTTCGGGCAGCACCATTCAGCAGCATCGATTGTGCCTTTTTCAAGCGCTGGCAAGATATCACCACCACCCATAGCAACAGAGGCAACACCGATGTCTTTGTATGCTTGTCCAGGAATTCCTGGAGGCGTACGGAAACGGTATTTACGGAAGTCAGCCATTGAGTTGATCGGCTCTTTGAACCAACCAAGAGCTTCTGGTCCAACTGGCTGCAACATGAAGCCTTTTACGTTGACGCCCATTTCAGTCCAAAGCTGGTCGTAAAGTTCTTTACCACCACCGAACTGGAACCAAGACAACCAAGCAAGGTTGTCCATGCCGATACCACCACCGGCTGGCGGCGAACCGAACAACGCAGCAGCAGGGTGTTTACCAGACCAATAGTGTGTCCATGCAAAGCCACCTTCAACGAGGCCTTTATCGACCGCATCAAGAGTTTCTTTAACACCAACAACAGCACCAGCAGGCAGCACTTCGATTGTGACTTCATCGCCAGCAGTCAAAGCTTTCACGTCTTCAGCAAAAGCTTTCAACATTGTGACTTCGTCAGCCTTCGCTGAAATAACCGACTGAACGCGGATATTTACAGGTTTGGCGATAGCAGCAGTTGCAAAAGTTGCAACGACAGCAGTTGCGGCAAGAGTTTTGCCGAGTTTAGCAAGAACAGACATGGTATTCCTCCCTTTTGTCATTCTCTTCCTTCAGACGATTGCGATGTTGCCATAGGATCCCGCCGAAGGCGCAGGATGGCGATAATCATCACAGTTGAATTGGCGCCCGAACGTTCAGGGCCCCAAATTTGTCAGCTCAATCCGGGAACACCTCCTGTTCCATTCAGATAAGCCAGAATTCCTCGTTGCGGATCAAACACGCCTTTGTAGAGCATTTCAGCCGCAACATAGATCAGCACAATCAACCCAGCCCATGAAATCCATGGATACTTAGCCAAAAGTTTCATGATTAGGGTTGCAAAACAAGCCATAGCGATAATCGCAATTGCGAGACCAACCACTAATTTGGTTTGATCGCCATCAGCAATCGCTGCAACAGCCAAAACATTGTCGATAGACATAGAGACATCCGCCACAGTTATCGTCCACAAGGCAGACGCTAACGAGCGCCTAGGCGCTCCGGTGTAACCCGCCTCCGGGTTCTCCGCATCCTCCATGGCATGGGCGGCCTCCTCGTCCACATTGGAGCGAATTTCTTTGTAAAGTCCCCAACAAACCCAGAACAACAGCATCGCGCCCACAACAAGCAGGCCCGGAATGCCCAGCAGTTTCGTTGCAACCAGTGCAAACACCACGCGCAGCACTGCGGCCACAACCATGCCGAACAAAATGGCTTTCTTGCGCAGTTCTGGCGCAAGGCCAGCGGCGGCCATCCCAATGATAAGTGCGTTGTCGCCAGACAACACAATATCGGCAATAATAATTTTGGTATAGTCAGCAACAAGATCCCACATCAGGCGACATCCTCTAAAATAAAATCTGAAGCCCGCTCACCAATCATGATGGCAGGCGCATTTGTGTTACCAGATACGATGATCGGCATAATTGAAGCATCAGCGACTCTCAGCTTTCCCACACCACGAACACGCAAACGTTCATCAACAACAGACAGATCGTCCTGTCCCATTTTGCAGGTCCCGGTTGGATGGTAGATTGTGGTGGCCGTATCGCGCGCCCAGTTCAAAATTGCAGCGTCGTCATCTGTACCCACTGAAGAGCCAGGAGAATATTCTTCCAAAATTTCAGACTTCGCAGGTTCAAACCCGGCGATACGACGCGCAATCTTAATTCCATCAACGATGGTCTGTTGGTCCAGCGGTGTCGCCAAATAGTTCGGATGAATGACAGGATGGTCTGTGGCGCGATTTGAACGCAATTCCAAATGCCCAGCGCTCTCCGGGCGCATCTGTAATACAGAAGCTGTAAATGCATTGAACGGATGTGTGCCAGTTCCAACTTTATCGGTTGAAAACGGCTGCAAGTGGAATTGAATGTCGGGGGTTTCCAACTCGGGGCGCGTTTTCAAATAGCCTGTTCCAAGGCTGGCTGCCATTGTCATAGGGCCAGTGCGCTTCAAGGCATATTCGACACCAATACGTGCCTGTTTGAACATGGAATTGGTTTCCGTGTTGATCGTCGACGACTTACACTTGAACACCGGACGCGCTTGCAAATGATCTTGCAGGTTTTGACCAACGCCTTTCAACTCACGAACAACATCCACACCATTGTCTGACAGGTTCTGACCTGGCCCGATTCCTGACAACATGAGGATTTGGGGAGAGCCGATTGCTCCTGCAGACAAAATGACTTCACAACGCGCTTTGATGGTTTTTTCGCCATCGCCACCTCGCGCAACGATGCCAACTGCCTCACCATTTTCCAGCAAGACTCTCTCAGTTGCCAAGCCTGTCAAAACAGTCAGGTTCGAACGCCCTCTGGCGGGCTTTAAGTAAGCTGCAGCCGAGGAACAACGCCGCCCCTTGTTGGCAGTCAGTTGGAAGTAGCCCATACCTTCTTGGCTTTCGCCATTATAATCTTCGTTGTAAGGGTAACCCGAAGCGACTGCAGCCTTGATGTAATCGTCAACAGCCTTGCGGCTCAAACGTGTTTTAGAAACTGTCAATGGGCCGCTGCCGCCTCGAAGCTCGCTCTCTCCATCTTCCCAATTTTCCGAACGCTTGAAGCAAGGCAAAACATCGTCCCAACCCCAACCAGTGTTGCCCATTTGGCGCCACTGATTGTAATCTTCTTTTTGTCCACGCAC
>CALHHQ010000016.1 GCA_938030645.1 uncultured Rhizobiaceae group bacterium | reverse complement strand
ATTGTCCTTTTCTTCGGCCTGAATGTTCATAAATGAGATGCTTCAAGCGACGATGTTCATCTATGTTCGGGGGCGGAATCGAACCACCGACACGCGGATTTTCAATTTTGTGCCCGGTTTTCCTAGTTTTTCCTCATACTGCCTTTATGTCATTAATTCATATACTTAAATTAAGATGAAGGTAGCGCACTTTTCCTACAATTTCCCCACTTTTACCGCTCACTTGCTACCTATGTGCTACCTAGGTTACACCCGGTAAATGTCGAAGCGTTTCAAAATCACCAAACGAGTCGTTGAAGCTATTGAGCCATCTGAACGCGATGTGATCATTTGGGATTCCGAGGTCAAAGGCTTTGGTGTCAAAGTCACACCAGCGGGCAACCCTGACAATCTCCAAATATATTCCCTCTGAAAATGTGCTTTGAAGATCGGTTTTCGCTCATTTGAAACTTTTGAGAGACTAAAAGGGCTATCCCAAATGAACGAAATTGAGCAAGGTAAATGTTTTAGACTTTTTAGCTGAAGCAATTACCGTCGACAAAACTCTGCTACTTTACGAAGTCCGCCTCAATGCATCTGATCTTGCCCTTGTTTCATGGACACCTAAACTAAGGCGCATTAGCGCTTGGAGGTTTCATATGACCAAACCGAGAAGATACAGACGTTTCAGTTCTGAGTTTAAACGTGAAGCTATTTTGCGAGCGAAGAGGGAATGACTGACAAAGCAGATTGTGATGAATTGGGTGTCAGCACCCGACAGTTAGGCTTAGTCAAAGTGCTTTTGTTCGCTGCCCTAAGCAATCATAAAATTTGTGACTACTTGTGGTCGCAAATGACAGGAATGCTGTAGAACAGCTCAATCAGCCAAACGTTGAAAACCAGCACTATTTCCTTGCAGTCAAGATATTACTTGTCCTTTGCAAAAAGGAGAGCCTGGCTGATCAGCCCTTTAAGATGGCTCTGCTTGAATGGCTTACTGATCAAGAATGCGGGTTCCGGCTTATCGCCAACCAGTAGTCTCTCGGGGAATGCTGTTATGAAAATGACGGGAACATCAAAGCGTTGGAGAATGTCACCAACAGCGTCTATTCCGGAGCTCCCGTCCGCCAATTGGACGTCTGCAAGCACAAGGCCAGGTTGGCTCATATCAATGTGTTTCAAAGTCTCGTTTCTGGTCCGAGCTATGCCAATAACTTCATGGCCAAGTTCCTCCACCATTTCCTCAAGGTCCATGGCGATCAAAGCTTCATCTTCGATAATCAACACAGATGTTTTCACCTGGCGCGCAATATCACGTTCAGCTTTGCCGATCAGACCTTCAACATCTTCTCTTTGCAGCTCCAGAATTTCCGCGATTTCCATGATGGAGAAACCCTCAATGGTATTGAGTAAGAAAGCCTGTCTTGGCATTGGAGACAGTCTGGAAAAGTGTTTGTCCGACTGCTGACTGTTTTGAAATGGAGCCGTATTGGTGCTGTTTAGATCCGCATATGCAGCAAATGCCTTGAACAAATCCTGCCGCGATTTTAGTGGTTCAATCGCGGGGTTTTCATTTGACAGAAGGTGATCGAGTAAATTCAGAACCTGTCGATCACCGAGCTCTTGAGTGCCGAACAATGCCCGTGCGTGCCGTCTCAAATAGGGAAGATGGTGTGTGATTTTTTCTATCATGAGATACTCAATATCACTGTTTGAGCGGTGCTGCCTTCATAATATACGCTGAAGATATGACGATTATGTTCACATTTTTGTTGGCCCCAAGCACATACATGATGATCGGGATATTTTAGTTTGAAAACAAGCCACTTTTGATACGCCCCGGAAGATCGAACTTGTCAATAACTTCATCCACTTGATACGCAGCAGCTTCCGAAAAACAGGGATCATCGCTCGTTGAGGAGATGACGTACAGTTTACTGTCTCCAACAAGCGTTGATATTAAGGGCACTGTTTCTCTAAAATCTGAATACGGATGAAAGCGATTGTCCAAAATAATCGCGCGATATTTATTGTTTTCCAGAAATGCGATCGCAGCATCAATGTTGTCAGCGAAATCGAGTTCATACTTTCCAGGTTCGCTGAAATTGAGATGAGTTTCGACCAATTTAAATTCCATCTCATCATCATCGATGAGCAAAACACGTTGCAAAGTCGTCATGTGCAGTCAGCCCCTAGTTACGTAAGGTAATATTAAGGGCATTTTTCATACAATTCAATGATTTAATAGGGTTTTCAACTCTCTACTGGTTGTCTCATCTCGTCGCAGCAGCAAACAACGGCATTCTTGAATTAACGCGTTCTGTCTATGATCCATCGTCGCTAAAATACGACTTCAGGTTTTCAGTGAGCACATTGGATTCCGCTACCGAAACGGGTTTGCTAAAGAACTGATCTGCACCATTGGCAAATGCTTTCTTTTTATCAGCTTCCAAGGTGGAAGTGCTGAGCATTGCGACTGTAATTGCACTCCAATCTTGATTGGCTCGCAGTTTTCTCAAAACTTGGTAACCGTTCAATCCAGGCATGTTGATATCTATCAATATCAGTTTAGGGAGTTCGCTGTCGGTTTCCCCAAGATATTCAAACAGTTCATCGCCGCTTTCGATACCCTTGAAGTTCTGGACAATGTTAGCGTTGCGCAACGCTCGACGCAGAAGAAAAATATCCTCTGGGTCGTCATCTACCATTACGATTTCAATTGCGGTTGAACCCTTCATGATTGTGCGGCTTTTCTCATATGCCGGAATGAAGAGTTCAAAATGATCATGTTTTTTCTTGATTTGGAATTTTGATGGAAAAAGCAGTACCAGAGCCTACGGTGCTGTCCACCGATATTTCCCACCCCAAACGGTCGCAAACAGTTTTGCAAATAGCCAAACCAATTCCTGATCCTTCAAATTCGCTCCGCTTTTCCAATCTTACAAACGGATCAAAAATATTGCGTTCTTGATCCAGCTTCATGCCGATCCCATTGTCTGCAATTTTAATGATAGTTGTATTGCGGTATTTGCGGGCGGTGATTGCAATTTCCGGGCTGACATCCGGCTTTCGATATTTGATGGCATTTGAAATGAGGTTCTGAAAAAGCTGTCGAACCGCGGTATCATCGGCCATGACTTTGGGAACTTTTCCAACAGTTATTTTTGCATTGGCTTCTTTTACCGAGGTGGCAAGCTCATTCTCAATCTCAACCAACAAATTCTGCAGATCAATTTCTTCAAAGGTAAAGGTTTTCTCTGCCGTGCTCGAAAAAGATAACAGGTCGCTCACCAACTTGCTGATCCGCGCTGCAGACAGGTTCATGACATCGACATAGTATTGCCCATCGTCGCCCAAGTTCTCTTTGTAGTCGTGCAGCAAAAGGTCGCCGAATTGCCTAATTTTACGCAAGGGCTCTTGGAGGTCATGGGATGCGATATAAGCGAACCTACTTAACCCTTCATTGGCTTCCTCCAACTCAGACTTTTGACGCTTAATTTCATTCCAAGCGGATTGTCGTTCTGTCACATCCTCTAGCACGACGAGATAACGATCATCTTCGTCGGCTCCGGTGTTTCGACGGATAGCTGAAAGTTCTACAGATAGTAATTCTTTGTGCTTCGTTTGAAATTCGAATAGCTGCTTTCGGAAATAGTCACTGTCCGGCTCTTTCAGAAGAGCCATGTCAAATTTCACCTTTGGCGCTAGAAATTTTTGTAGTTTGGCGCCGATGACATCAGATCTTCCGAAATCCAATGAAGACAACCATTCGTCATTCACGTCCACAATTTTGCCACTGGCATCTATGGTGCACATCATCACTGGAGACTTGTAATAAATTTCTTGGAAATGCTGCCTTTGTTGAGTGGCATTCTGAAGTTGATATCCACGCTCGATCAGGTGTCCAATCGTGCTTGCCATAATTTGTATAAAAACGATCTGCTCTGCTGTGAACGCAGACGAGACTGGTTCGGAATCGAGATAGCTTAGTGTACCGAATTTTTGACCGCCGATGAAAATTCGAACCACCACAGCCGCTTCAATGTTAGATTTCTTGTAAAACGGCTGCTTTGAAAGTTTGCTTTTTCCAAGATTGTGTTCGGAGAATGAGCTGGCGCGTTCATCCAATTGCGAACTGACTGTGGCTTCCAAAGGAATTGTATCCCCCTTGGAAATTGCATTGGCTCCGAATGATGTGAGGCAGTGAAACGTGTCCCCATCTATGCGACCGATAGAGCCTTGGGGCAGGTCGAGATACTCAGCACCAATCTCAAGAATTCTATGAAGGGTGGCTTGATAGTCGTCCCCTTCGGTTTTACCGGCATTGATAAGTGATTCCAGTGCTTTTCGGTATTTGTACCGTTGAGTTGTAATTCGCCCTGTAACTTGAAATGACACGATACGACCATCATCATTTGGAATGGCGCGTATCGCCGACGAGCGAACTTGATATCGGTTGTTCTCAGTCGGAGTTATGATGTCGACTTCAATCGTTTCATTGGCCTTCAGAGTTTTTATTTTGTCTAAAATCTCAGGCAGTTGCGGTTTTGGAATAACGCTGGTGTGTTCTGTCCCGACAATCTGATCTTCGGGTTTGCCAATGACCTCACAAAACCTTTGGTTGCAGTAAGTGATTTCTTTTGTATCGGCATCCCAGCGCATCAAATATTCGGAAATGTCTGAAACAATGTCTTCGTAGTGTTTTGCAGTTTCAATTTCTGCGATCTGAGCTTGTTTGAGATCTGAAATATCGATCGAGGTAATAACTGCGCCAACAGCGTCTGAAAGCGTGGTTTTATAAGGCAGCACGCGGAGCATGTAGTGCGTATCCCCAACATTCACTTCTTGCTCAATGACTTTCTCATCGGCGATAACTCTGCGGATCATATCAACGAAATCCACCGACGGGAATTTAGATGTTATGTGAGCAATCGGTCGACCAGTATCTTGCGGGATCAAATTAAAGGTCAAAGTTGCAGAAGGCGTGAAACGTCTGATGTTCATATCAGCGTCGAGGAAAATGATACCGATATCCGTCGCTTTGAGCAGATGATCCATGTCATCTGTCAATTCGGTCAGCTCTTCAATCTTACGCTGATGTTCCGCGCTGACGGTGTACAGCTCTTCGTTTACAGAATGCAGTTCTTCGTTGGTGGACTGCAGTTCTTCGTTTGAAGCCATCAGTTCTTCGTTGGTTGCTTGCAGCTCTTCGTTGCTTGTTTCCAACTCTTCAATGGTCGATTGCAGACTTTCTTCGGTCGATTTTAGGTCTCTCTCCAAGTCAGAGATACGCGACTGCATGATTTCGGTCGCTTCGCCTTCAACCAAAGGTCTGACATCTCTTGATAACTTGGGAGAAGTCTTTGCCTTTTTCACACGCTCCAACGTCAGTAAAAGGTAGTTTTTCACATTTCCTGGTTCGTTGAGAACTTTGAGTTTTACGATGACTTTGTGAAGTCCGTCCTTTGCCGTTTCAGTGTCGATTTGGCGCTCAAAGTCAAATGAATCGATAGTTTTTAAACGCTCTAGACCCGTACTAATGATGAGTTTGAGATCATCATCGACCATCTCTGCGATCTTAGTCGTGAATGCTCCGCTATCGACTTTGATAAACGAACCTGCGTCTCCCAAAACATGAACGATGTTGCCGTCGCGGCTCAGCAAAAAACCAGTCGGCGCATATTGGCGCAAAAGTTCTTTAAGTGCTTCGGTATGAGCTTGCCGAGCAGGCGCGGTCAATTGCCCCGGACTGTCAGAGACCTGCAACCTGTCGGCCGACGAACTCGACCCGAAAAATGCTCCTGCATTTTCGTTACTCGGCAAAAGTGATACCGCATCCATCAGCCGGACATTTCTCTTTTTCTGGAATATCCGCCATTTCTGATCAATAGTTGAAAACTCGTTTTGCAGTTTCCCTGTCGTTTCACTTGGCCCCAAAAACAGGATGCCGTTTTTCGCCAAGGCAAAGTGGAAAAAGGCAAGCGTCTTTTGCTGTGCAATGTCATTGAAATAGATCAGGACGTTTCTACAACTGATCATATCCATTTTAGTAAATGGCGGATCTTTTAAAACGTTGTGCGGGCTAAACACGACCATGCGGCGCAAGTTTTGTTTGATTTGAAATGACTCGCCATCAATACTGGCATCGAAATAGCGTTTCACTTGATCGTCGCTCAGCTTTTTAACACTCGATGGCGGATAAATACCCTTCGAGGCTGCATCTAGCGACCTGTGATGAATGTCCGTCGCGAGAATTTTCAGATTGAGTTTGAGTTTGTGCTTGACCGCATGGTCGGCGATCAAAATGGCCAGAGAATAAGCTTCTTCCCCACTGGCACACCCCGGCACCCAAATGCGGACCGGGTTTGCCGCAGACATGTCTTTAACCAAATCGGGTATGACATCATTCCTGATAACATCATAAGCTTCACGATCACGAAAGAAGGATGTCACTTCGATCAAGAGATCCGCATAAAGGGCCTCGGTCTCTTCAGACTCAACAGCCAGAATGTTTGCGTAGTCTTCCAGCGACATGCCGCGTAGGTCAGACCGGCGGCGCAATCGACGCTCTATCGTTGCCCGTTTGTAATAGCCAAATTCAGTTCCAAACCGCTCTCGCAGACGCTTGAAAATTCGCAGAATAGGGTCGCCGCCTTCTTCTTCGGAAACGATATTGACAATAGAAATCCCAGATCGAATTTTCGAAATGTATTCTGACATTTCTTCAGGCAGACCAATCGCATCTGCATAGCCTTTTGCGATGACGGATGAAGGCATGCTTTCAAATTTCGCGCTGGCTGGGTCCTGCGCGATAACGGTGCCACCAGCCTCTTTAATTTTTCCAGAACCAAGTGTTCCGTCACTTCCAGTTCCCGACAACACAATCGCAATCGCGTCAGCCCCATATTCAGACGCGACAGATATAAAAAATGCGTCGATGGGAAGATTCAAATGGGTTTCATCGTTTATTTCATGAAGTTTGAAACATCCATTCACAATGCGCATCTCTGTGCGCGGAGGGTTTAGGAAAATCGTGTTGGGCACCAAAACCATACCATCAACGACACGTTCGATTCGCATGCCGGAATGACGTGACAGCAGTTCATCCATCATGCTCTCAAAATTTGGTGAGAGGTGCTGAATGACGACGAAAGCGTTTGAGGATTGATCCTTCACGCCGTCAAAAAACTGTTCCAGAGGTTCCAATCCACCGGCGGAAGCACCAATTGCAACGACTGGAACTTTTTTCAGGATACCAATGCTATCGTCGTTTTGTCGTCCACTTTTAGAATCGTTAGACACATTCGACTTATTCATTTTTGATCCGATTGAATTTTAGTGGTGATGTTGCCGTATGGAGAGGTCGTCAAACAGTTATGATATTAAAAAATTCTTTACCATAAACTGTCACAGATTGCTAACGTAACGTCATAATTGATTCGAAGTGGGAAAGTGCGTTGAATACACAGTTGCAGTTGAGTCAGGTTCAA
>CALHHQ010000015.1 GCA_938030645.1 uncultured Rhizobiaceae group bacterium | reverse complement strand
CCCAAGAACTCGTTCACGCTTCCGTTTGCCAAGCAAAAGGAATGTCCACAATTTCCATCAAAGATGGTGGCATTCGTGGAACACGTGTAGGTTTCGATATCTCTGAGGTGCTGCCATTGCACGCCACTTCTTCTGGTATCGCCATGTTGGCTTTCGGACCCCACGAAATTTTGGACGCCCTCGAAAAGCACACACTAGAATCGTTCACGAGCGCCACGGTCACCAGCTTTGAAGATATATTGGAACTCGTGAAGACCGCACGTGAAGACGGATATGCCTATACAAACCAGACTTACGAAACCGAAGTGAGTTCTGTGGCTGTCCCGTTTTTCAACGGATCAACCATTGCTGCCGGAACCTTGGCAATCGCAACACCATCATCCCGGATGGATGCGTCCGTTCTCAAAAAAATGGCAAGCGCTGCGATGGAAACCGGCTACCATATTACTCGCGATCTCGGTGGCCAGGTCCCAACATCAATTCAAGAAAAATGGGCGCTTGTTCAACGCGCCAAACAGGAAGCTTAATGCACGGCGCGTGCTGGAGAAAAAAGTATGAAAGACTCGAATTTTTTAAAAGCCATGAATGCAAAACACATTTGGCACCCAATGGCTCATCCGGCAGAAATGCAGGCCTCTCCACCCGCAATCATCACAGAAGGTGAAGGCTGTCTCATCCGCGATGTGGATGGGAAGCAATTGATCGATGCCGTGGGCGGATTGTGGAATGTCAACTTGGGTTACTCGTGCCAACCTGTGAAAGAGGCAATCGCAAAACAATTAGATGCGTTACCTTACTACTCAACATTTCGCGGCACGACGAATGATCAAATCATCATCTTGAGTGAGATGCTTAAAGACTTTTTTTCCGAAGAAGGCATGGTGCGCTCATTCTTCACATCGGGTGGATCTGACAGCATCGAAATAGGTCTGCGCCTGGCGCGTCAATATCATAAACTGCGTGGGGAACCGGGGCGTGTAAAATACATCAGTTTGAAAAAGGGATATCACGGCACCCATACAGGTGGTGCATCGATAAACGGAAACGCAAACTTCCGCACACAATATGAGCCGCTCATGGCCGGCTGCTATCACATCCCCTCGCCTTACACATACCGCAATCCATTTGATGAATCTGATCCTGCAAAGCTTGCTGCGAAGTGTATCGCTGCACTGGAAGACGAAATCGCTTTTCAAGGTGCCAACACAATTGCAGCTTTCATCATGGAACCAATTCTGGGAGCTGGCGGCGTCATTCCTCCCCATGAGAGCTTCATGCCAGCTGTTAAGGCAATCTGTGAGAAACATGGCATTTTACTGATCGCTGATGAGGTTATCACAGCCTATGGACGCACTGGTTCCTGGTCAGGTTCACGCCTTTGGGGTGTTCAACCAGATATGATGTGCACAGCCAAAGCAATCACAAATGGTTATTTCCCATTCGGTGCTGTGATGCTGAATGAAAAGATTGCTGACGTTTTTGAAAATGACAAAACAGGCAGCGCAGCTATCGGTTCTGGATACACTTACTCTGGCCATCCGGTTGGTGCGGCCGCAGCCGTTGCCTGTATCGAAGAAACCAAACGCTTGGCCGTCAATGTCAACGCCGCGGCAAGAGGTGCAGAACTGTTTTCAGGGCTGCAAGACCTTGCGACCAAACATGAAATAATTGGCGATGTGCGCGGAGGGCATGGATTGATGTGCGCTATGGAGCTTGTGGCTGATCGCGAAACGAAAGCGGCGCCAGACAAAGCAAAAGTAGCACACATTTATCAGTCCACATACGAGCACGGTGTCATGGTTCGCATTTCAGGTCCCAACATTATTTTATCTCCTCCGCTCGTGATAACTTCGACTGAAATTCGGAAAATTGTCTCAGCGCTCGATGCCGGGTTAACTGAAATGCGCGAGCAAGCTGGGCATGGGTAAAACGCAAATGGACAGGGTTGTTTTGCTAGGAACCAAAGGCGGTCCATCAGTTAGAAAAGGCAGCGCACGATCTTCTTCATCGGCGTTGCAGATCGCTGGCAAAACCTATGTGATCGACTGCGGCCTCGGTGTGACCAGAGCGCTTGTAGATGCTGACATTGCACTGACCGAACTAGATGGAATTTTTATCACCCATTTGCACTGCGATCACCTGCTTGAACTGGGGCCTCTCATTTATACAGCTTGGACTTCGGGGCTGACACAACCTATTCAAATTTTCGGCCCGACAGGCATCGAAGATTATTGGAACAATTTTTTGAAGGCCATGGCGTTTGATCATCACATCCGCACCCACGATGACAAACGCGTTTCTCTTCGAGATTTGGTCAAGATCAATACATACGCAGAGGGCGATGTGGTAAAAATTGCTGGGTTAAATGTCTCGGCACTACGAGTTGATCACCCTCCAGTAGAAGACTGTTACTCCTTGAAATTTGAAGGCCATGGCAAGAAAATCGTCTTTTCTGCAGACACTTGTTACTTTCCACCGCTGGCAAATTTTGCACAGAATGCTGATATTCTTATTCACGAAGCAATGCTGGGTGCAGGCATAGACGCTTTGGTCGGACGTATGAAAGGCGCACCGGGTCTTCGCCAGCATCTCATTGCCAGCCATACAATGGCGCCGGATGCGGGGAAAATAGCCACGGCTGCTTCTGCAAAACATCTGGTTCTCAATCATCTCGTTCCCGTAGATGATCCAAATTTTACCGACGACGATTGGCGGGCGGCTGTATCGGAGACTTGGAACGGTCCACTGACAATCGGCAAAGACGGAATGGCCATCCAGTTACGCGAATAGAGATCGACAGAAACACCGTCAGTTGGGTTTGTATAAGTCCTCAGCTGACTTCCGCACAACTTCTGCAATATCCATAAGTTGAGATGCCAACGGCGTGGTTTTGCGCCAAATCATACCAATAGTTCGGCTTGGTTGTGGGGTTTTGAATTGGCTAACAACAACAGGCGCGGCACTGGTTTCCACAGCCACAGCCATTTGTGGTATCAGCGTCACCCCCAAACCAACACCAACCATTTGAACAAGTGTCGACAGCGAACTCCCTTCCAATCCCTCCCAAGGGCGAAGCGTTTGAATGTTGCAAAACGACAAAGCTTGATCCCGAAAACAGTGACCTTCCTCCAACAGCAATAATTTCATCTCTCGCAGTTTTTTACTGCTTGGCACCGGCAGGTTTTTGTCTTTGTTGGGACGCACCAGAACGAAATTTTCAGAGAACAATGCGGTTTCTTCAAATGCTGGTTCGGATATGGGCAACGCAACAATGGCGGTATCAATGCGACCGTTGCTGAGTTCCTCAAGCAGCTTCGGCGTGAGGGTTTCTCGCACATGAATATCCAGTCCACTGCTCATTTGGTTCAGGTTGCCAATCATGGTTGGCAACAAATAGGGTGCTATTGTTGGGATCACTCCGATCCGTAACTTTCCCAAACTGTTTGCTTGTGAAGCCCTTGCCATTTCTTCCAGTTCATCGCTGGCACGCATGATCTCTCGCACGCGCACCGCAAACTCTTCCCCGAACCCAGTCAGACTAATGTGACGCGCGGTGCGCTCAAAAAGAACCACACCAAGCGAACTTTCGAGTTCCTTGATTTGTAACGACAATGCAGGTTGGGTGATAGAACAAGCGTCGGCAGCACGACCAAAATGTCCATGCTGAACTAAAGCTTCAAAATATTTGAGTTGTCGAAGGGTAAAATTCGCCATTTGAAAAACTTATGTCAACAATCAGAAAAATCAACTTAAACTTATGGTGTTAGTTTGATAGGCTTGGTCCTGAAGGATGAGTAATCGACCAAAGATAGAACTCGATTTTTCATCATCTACATCACATGAAATGCACACAGAAGTGTATTCTCAGTCAAAAAATTCGAAGGATTGGAGATCATAATGAACGCAGTTGTTGACGATTTGAACAGCGAAAGCGCAGGCAAGTGCCCAGTGATGCACGGCGGAAACACGCAAAACTCCAAGGGCAGCTCTGCCAACCAGCACTGGTGGCCAAACCAGCTCAACCTCAAAATCCTGAGCCAGAACTCTGCAGAACTTGACCCAATGGGTGATGATTTTGACTACGCTGCAGAGTTTAAATCTCTTGATCTCGCTGCTGTTAAAGAAGACCTCTACGCTTTGATGACCGATTCTCAAGAATGGTGGCCTGCTGACTACGGCCACTACGGTCCGTTCTTCATTCGTATGACATGGCACAGCGCCGGCACTTACAGAACACATGATGGCCGTGGTGGTGGAGCCTCAGGCTCGCAGCGTTTTGCGCCTTTGAACAGCTGGCCTGACAATGTGAATTTGGATAAGGCGCGTGCGCTGCTTTGGCCGATCAAACAGAAATACGGCAAGAAAATCTCTTGGGCCGATCTGATGATCCTGACAGGCAACTGTGCCTTAGAATCCATGGGCTTTAAAACCTTTGGTTTCGGCGGTGGCCGCAAAGACATTTGGGAACCTGAAGAAGACATCTATTGGGGTCCTGAAACCGGCTGGCTCGACGACGAACGCTATTCTGGCGACCGTGAATTGGCTGACCCATTGGCGGCTGTACAAATGGGCTTGATCTACGTCAATCCTGAGGGACCTAACGGAAATCCTGACCCCCTTGCTTCTGCCAGAGACATTCGCGAAACATTCGCACGCATGGCGATGAACGACGAAGAAACAGTAGCACTTGTTGCTGGTGGCCACACATTTGGTAAAGCCCACGGAGCAGGCGACCCCGACAAACACGTGGGTCCAGAACCTGAAGGCGGCAACATTGCTGACCAAGGTTTAGGTTGGGTCAACACAATGGGTGGCGGCAGCGGCGTCGACACAATTTCAAGTGGTGTTGAAGGCGCTTGGACCCCAACGCCAATCGCATGGGACAACAGCTATTTCGACACGCTGTTTGGCTACGACTGGAAACTCACAAAGAGCCCAGCGGGTGCACAACAATGGACACCCACTGATGCAGCGGCAGGAACAACAGTACCAGATGCCCATGACGCATCAGCAACCCATGCACCGATGATGACCACTGCTGACATGGCGCTTCGCATGGACCCGGCATACGAGAAAATTTCTCGCCGCTACCATGAAAACATCGA
>CALHHQ010000014.1 GCA_938030645.1 uncultured Rhizobiaceae group bacterium | reverse complement strand
TTCAGAACAACCGCGCTTCACAGGAAATGTTGCTTGGCGCACGGTGGTGCCGCTTGAGAAATTGGATGGGCATATACCTCCACCCACAGGTTGCATTTGGGCGGGCGTTGGAAAACATGCGGTCACGACCCGCGTTCGTGGTGGCTCGCTCGTCAATTTTGTTGGCATTGTAGAGCAAGATGATTGGTGTGAAGAAGGTTGGAGCATTGAAGGCTCCAAAGAAGATGCTCTTGACGATTTTGGAAGTTGGAACCCAACCCTGCGAAAGATTATTGAGGAGTCCGATACGTTGTATAAGTGGGCACTGTTTGATCGCGCCCCCTTGGCGAAATGGTCTGACGGCGCAGTGGCTTTGCTGGGAGACGCGGCGCACCCAATGTTACCGTCTTTGGCGCAAGGTGCTGTGCAATCAATTGAAGACGCTTATGTGCTTTCGCAAGAGTTGGGAAAAACAAGTGATGTTTCAAAAGCATGCGAAGACTATTTTTCAGCACGCATTGATCGTACCTCACGGGTTCAAAGGGGGGCAGCCGCAAATGTGCGTATGTTCCATCGGAGCAACATCATCTCACAGCTCTTGACCTATGCGCCTATGAAGCTGGTTAGCCGTTTTGCACCGAGTCTTTTGCACAAGCGTAATGATTGGTTATTTGGGAAAACTTTCCCCACCATGAAAAAGTGATTTGAAGAAATGTCTTTCTGGTGACACGCTGAGCAAATCGTTATTTGAGAAAGAGAACCCATCATGGCTAAGAAACTAAATACGGTAATTGTTGCATCATTGGCGGCGGGTATGACCCTGATATCTGCAACAGCGATTGCATCTGGAGATGTTGCACAAGAGCGGCAAACTTTGATGGGCAATGTGGGAGCGGCAACAGGTGTTGGTGCCAAAATGGTAAAAGGTGAGGTGGAATTTGATGCCGTTGCTGCTCAATTGGTTCTGCGCACGATGAACACCGCAGGTTTGGCATTTGGATATATGTTCCCTGAAGGGTCTGAAACCGGTGCAAAGACGGAAGCGGCTCCTGCAATTTGGTCTGACCGGGCTGGTTTTGACGCCGCGGTAAATAAATTCACTGCTGATACGTCTGCCAAGGTAACGGATCTTGATAGTTTTAAGGCAGCGTTTGGTGCAGCTACGGCCAATTGCGGTGCTTGCCACAAAGCCTACCGTGTGAAGAACTAGGACCAACAAACTAAATGTTCAGAAAGCTCGGCATTGCTGCATTTGTTCTCGCGTGTGTTGGCTTTGCTGGATTTTGGTTTTTTACACTGCCCAACGGTTTGAACCCGGATCAGATTGCTGCATTGCCCAAAGGTGATGCAGCAGCTGGGGAAACTGTTTTCTGGGCCGGAGGGTGTGCAAGCTGTCACGCAGCAAAAGGTGCGACAGGTGATGCGAAGTTGGTTCTGTCCGGTGGCGTTGAACTTAAGACGCCTTTTGGCACATTTCACGCGCCCAACATTTCACCAGACGCGAAACATGGAATAGGCGGTTGGTCGCTGGGCCAATTCACAAATGCTATGAAGAGGGGGGTGTCACCAAAAGGTGAACACTACTATCCAGCATTTCCTTACACATCTTATGCGCGGATGACGGACAAGGATGTTTCAGATCTTTTTGCCTATTTGAAACAACTGCCTGCAGACTCAACCGTTTCGAAGACACACGAGCTTGGATTCCCATTCAATGTGAGAAGAGGGTTGGGTTTGTGGAAGAAGCTCTACCTGGACCCAAAGCCTGTCATATTGGTTGATGTCGACAACGAACAATTGGAGCGTGGAAGATATCTTGTTGAAGGTGCTACGCATTGCGGCGCATGTCACACACCTCGCAATTTGATTGGTGGGCCAGATTTGACCCAATGGCTAGCGGGAGGACCAGCAGCTGAAGGAACGGGATCGGTTCCAAATATCACTTCACATGCATCAGGACTTGGCAGTTGGAGTGCGGGAGATATCGCAGAATCACTCAAAACAGGCTTCACACCGGAGTTTGATTCCTTCGGATCTTCAATGGCTGATGTACAGCTCAACATGGCACAATTGTCGGATGAAGATCGTGCGGCAATCGCAGCATATTTGAAGTTTATTCCTGCGGTTAAAAGCGTTGGGTCAAAATGATAGTCGAAATGCTTTGAATTTCTTAACAGCAGGCTAACCAAAAAACCTTTCCATGCATCCACGTTAAGTCTTGTGAAAGCCCATCAATGCGAGGTTTCTAGGACAGAGTAACCTTGCTGTTGGGGGCTAGGCACTAGATGCGGTTAAGAACAATATTTTTGTCGGGTTTTTTGCTTGTGGCGTTTTTGCCGGCAGCCGTTTTGGGCTGGCTTAACTTCTCGGCGGAAACTGGGTTGATTGGTTTGATAGATCAATCGGGCTCCGACAGCGTTCTCAATGCCCTTCCTCTCGTTTTGTTCGCTGCGGTACTGATTGTCGCTTTGCTCAGTATTCTTCATAGATGGACGGTGGATCCGATTGAGCGTGCTGTTTTCGAATTGAGAAAAAATGCAGAAGGTCAGAGGCTTTCCACCATCAACGTTGTTGAGGGCAAAGGCGCCATACGGGAATTTATAGACTTACAAGACAGCTACAATTTGATGGTTCGTCGTATGACGAAGTCCAGTGATCAGTTGAAACGTCTTGCATATGTGGACAGCGTCACCGACCTACCGAACCGCGAAAAGTTCCAAGACACACTGCATCGAGTTATTGCTGATGAAGAGCTGCTTGCCAAAGGTGGCGCGGTTATTTTCGTTGACATGGACAATTTCAAGGAGGTCAATGATCTTCACGGCCATGATGTCGGAGATCAATTTCTCAACAGCATTGCAAAATGTTTGAGCCTGGTTGCTTCCCAATATTACAATGGCGTTCGCAAAAAAGATGACGGGGTTCTCTATGCGCCCGTGGTATCTCGCATCGGTGGTGATGAATTTACGCTTCTTGTGCCGGGTTTAACCGATGATGATGCGCTGACCGTCTTCTTAGAGACTTTGCGGAAAGCCATTTTAGAACCAACTTCTGATTTGGATTTTCTTCATGTAAGTGGTGCGAGTATTGGCTGCGCACGTTATCCTCAGGATGGTACTACCATCCCCGACCTGTTCAAACGTTCAGATATCGCGATGTATCATGCGAAATCATTAGGTAAGAACAGAGCTGTTGTTTTTGAATCTGGAATTGGAACTCAAACTGAAGCTGAGTTGCGTCGTGATGTGTTGCTGGCGATTCAAAACGAAGAATTGTTTTTGGAATACCAACCCAAGGTTTATGCGCGAGACCGCAGCATCGCTGGTGTTGAAGCATTGGTCCGCTGGAACCATCCAACCAAAGGTGTTCTAGCTCCTAATGATTGGTTGCCAGCTATTTCTAATTCTCATGTGATCGTAAAACTTGGCAACTGGGTGATCGAACGTGCGATGCGTGATCATGCAAAATGGGTCGAAGTCGGTTTCGACCTGCGATTGTCCGTGAATATCGGCGCAAAGCACTTTATCGCTCCAGAGTTTATATCCACCTTGAGCGAACTCTCCAGAAAGTACAGCTTCAACCATTCCTCTTTGGAGATTGAAGTGACGGAGGATGTATTGTTCGGGTCGGGCCAATCTGCAGCCGATGTGTTGTTCCGGTTGCGTGAACTTGGCTACACGGTTTCGATTGATGATTTTGGCAAGGGGTATTCCAACCTCGCACGCCTTGCGGAACTGCAGGTCGATTATATCAAGCTGGACCAGTCTTTGGTTGCGCGTGCGCAGCAAGATGCTCGTGTGCGCAGCATACTATCGGCCTCAATCACGCTGGCCAAAGAACTCGGCTGTCAGACAATTGCAGAGGGCGTTGAAACTGTGAGGCAGGTAGATTTCATCACTCATATGGGTGCGGATATGCTGCAGGGATACTATTTTTCAAAAGGCATGCCGGCGCAGAATATCGTGCCGTGGTTGCAGATGCTTGGCCATAACGATGTTCATCGGCAACAAGCGCATCTTCTGGAATCCGTTGGCTAAAACGAAGCATTGCAGTTCGATGAACTGCAATGCTGTATATCACTTACGCATAAAACTCAACTTCGTTTGATAAGGGCATAGAGCGAATGCGCTTGCCCGTTAAAGCATGGATTGCATTGGCCAAGGCTGGAATGGAAGGCGGCGTTCCTGGTTCTCCGGCTCCGCCGCGATGGTTGGCATGTTCCAAAATTTCTATTTGCATGTTTGGACACTGATTGATG
>CALHHQ010000013.1 GCA_938030645.1 uncultured Rhizobiaceae group bacterium | reverse complement strand
CTAGTGGATAACATTGCCACTGGAGCACCAATCAATTCTTCCACATGTCGCACGTATTTGATGGCTTGAGCGGGGAGATCATTCCATGTGCGCGCGCCAACAGTTGGCTCTTTCCACCCCGGCAACGTTTCATAGATGGGCTCAACACGCGCTTGTTGACCTTGGCTTGCAGGCAAATGATCAATTACTTGGCCATCAATTTTGTAGCCTGTGCAGATTTTGATTTCGTCCAATCCATCAAGAACATCCAGTTTTGTGAGCGCAATGCCCGTAATGCCGTTTGTACTCACCGCTTGGCGTACCAGTGCAGCATCGAACCAACCGCAGCGGCGTTTACGACCAGTCACTGTGCCAAACTCATGTCCTTTTTCGCCAAGAAATTGGCCAATTTCATTTTCTTGTTCTGTTGGGAAAGGCCCCTCACCCACGCGGGTGGTGTAAGCCTTGGTGATACCAAGAACAAAGTTCAATGAATTTGGCCCAAGTCCCGACCCTGCAGCTGCTTGTCCAGCCACAGTGTTTGATGATGTCACAAATGGGTAAGTGCCGTGATCAATATCCAAAAGTGTACCTTGCGCTCCTTCAAACAAAATTCGTTTGCCAGCGCGGCGTGTGTCATCGAGCAACTTCCAAACTGTTTCACGGAACGGCAAAATTTTGTCAGCCACTTCCATTAATTCGTCATAGATTGCGGCACCTGAGATCTCTGTTTCTCCCAGCCCACGGCGCAAAGCGTTGTGGTGAGTCAAAATGCGTTCGATCTTGCCTTTGAGCGTTTCCGGATTGGCCAAATCCATAACGCGGATCGCACGGCGTCCAACTTTGTCTTCGTAAGCGGGGCCGATACCACGGCGTGTTGTGCCAATCTTTGTGCCAGATGCAGCAGCATCTTCGCGCAGACCGTCCAGTTCACGGTGAAGCGAAAGAATAAGCGTTGCATTGTCTGCAATACGCAGATTGTCGGGTGAGATGGTGACACCCTGTTCTGCAAGGCGACCAATTTCAGCAACCAGCGCATGGGGATCGATAACCACACCATTGCCAATCACGCCCATCTTTCCGGGACGAACCACACCAGATGGCAACAGACTCAACTTATAGCTGGTGCCGTCAATGACGAGCGTATGCCCCGCATTGTGACCACCTTGAAACCGCACGACGAGATCAGCCCGTTCAGACAGCCAATCTACGATCTTACCTTTGCCTTCGTCGCCCCATTGGGACCCAACAACAACCACATTAGCCATGCCGCAAAACCTTTTTCCTTGCAGCCAAAATTGACTTGTTTCCCTTCCGCCACACAGCCGCCAAGGTCAAGTCCTGAGCCGAGTTAACCCCACTTGTGGCAGGTCAATCCTGTGCTAATGATCTGTTTCTTGTATTTTCGAGCATATTTCGTGTCCATTTTCAAAAACCCTCATCTGCTCTTAGCAATCACCACCTTTATTTGGGCCGGCAATGCAATCGCAGGGAAATATGCAGTCGGGCACGTTTCCCCCATGATGTTGACCTTCTTTCGCTGGGCCATTGCATTGGCCGTCATCAGCCCATTTGCTGTAAACCACATCAAAACAGATTGGGCCGCGATCAAAGCCAATTGGATCTATCTGCTGTTGATGGGGGGCTTTGGATACACAGCCTTTAACTTCTTTTTGTATTCCGGCCTGCAATACACATCCGCAATCAATGTGGCGTTGGAACAATCGGCCATGCCTGTGGTGATTTTTGTGCTCAATTATCTCATTTACAAAACAGGCATTACATGGCTGCAAGTTGTCGGCTATTTGCTGACATTGATCGGTGTTCTGGTCACGGTGAGCGCTGGCGACCCTTTCGGCATGCTGACCTCTCAAACCACGGGCATAAATCGCGGTGATGTTCTCATGCTAGGCGCTGCAATTTGTTACGGTGGCTACTCAGTTGCTCTTCGAGCAAAACCTGACATGCATTGGATCAGCTTGCTCACGAGTTTGGTAGCTGGCGCACTGCTGTTTTCAATTGTAGGTGTGGGTGTCGAATACGGTTCCGGGAACTCAACCGTGCCTGTGACACTGCAAGGCATATTGGTCTGCATCTATGCAGGCATATTCCCATCACTTGTCAGCCAAGGTTTTTTCATCGTGGGTGTTGGGGCTTTGGGAGCAAATCGAGCCGGGCTTTACATAAACCTTGTGCCTGTATTCGCCGCACTGCTGGCAGTCTCATTGCTGGGCGAGGAACTGCATTTGTTCCACGCCCTCGCATTTGTCTTAGTGGTGGGCGGCATATTACTCGCCCAACGTTTCACAACAGCTAAATCGTAAATTCCAACGCCTTTGCGGAATCGATTTCCGGAGCATCCATCAAACGCTGCAAGAAGTCCTTGGGCACTTCATGGTCGAGTTCGATCAATGAAATAGCGTCGCCACCTGATGCTGTACGCCCCAAATAGAAGTTCGCAATGTTGATCCCAGCTTCGCCAAACATGCTGCCCAGTTTGCCAATGATCCCCGGCAGATCACGGTTTGTGGTGTACAACATGTGCTCACCGGCTTCCGCTTCCATATTGATGCCTTTGATTTGGATAAAGCGAGGTTTGCCATCTGAAAAGATTGTGCCAGCAATGGAGCGGCTGGTCTTGCCAGAAATCACATTTAACTGAATGTAACCATCAAACACACCAGCTTTTTCTTGTGTCATTTCAATGACCTTTATGCCCCGCTCACTGGCGAGCACTGGTGCCGACACCATATTAATGTCAGCCATTTGTGGGCGCATGAGACCAGCAAGAACAGCACTCGTGAGCGCTTTTGTGTTCATACCAGCCACATGGCCATCATAGAGAATTTCAACCTGTTGAACGGCGGATTCCGTAACCTGACCAACAAAACTTCCAAGTGTCTCGGCAAGTTTAACAAACGGCGTGAGGCGAGGCGCTTCTTCAGCAGAAATAGACGGCATGTTGAGAGCGTTCGTTACGGCACCGCGTGTCAAATAGGCGGACATTTGTTCGGCCACTTGCAAAGCTACATTTTCCTGCGCTTCAGTTGTGGCTGCGCCCAAATGCGGTGTGCAAACAACATTTGGCAAACCAAACAACGGGCTGTCTGTTGCTGGTTCAACCTCGAAAACATCGACACCAGCACCAGCAACTTTGCCAGACTTCAAAGCTTCAGCCAGATCAGCTTCCACAATCAGTCCGCCGCGCGCACAGTTCACTATGCGGACGCCATCTTTCATTTGCGCCAATGCCTTTGCATCAATCAAATTGCGTGTGCTGTCCGTCAAAGGCGTATGAAGTGTTATGAAGTCCGCCCGTGGGAACAATTCGTCCAGTTCAACTTTCTCAACACCCAATTTCTGTGCCCGCTCTTCTGTCAAAAACGGGTCATAGGCAATCACGCGCATGCGCATACCGATTGCACGGTCAGCAACGATCGCACCAATGTTTCCGCACCCGATGAGACCAAGCGTTTTGCCCGTCAATTCCACACCCATAAAACGGGATTTTTCCCACTTTCCTGCTTGGGTTGAAGCATCTGCAGACGGTATTTGACGAGCAACGGCCATCATCATCGACATCGCATGTTCTGCGGTTGTAATGGAGTTTCCGAAAGGCGTGTTCATCACAATGATCCCGCGACGCGATGCTGCTTTCAGATCAACATTGTCGACACCGATACCGGCTCGACCAATCACTTTGAGGTTGGTGGCCGCTTCAATCAGCTTTTCAGTTGCCTTCGTTGCGGAACGAATGGCGAGCCCGTCATAGTCTGCAATTTTCGCCAAAAGGGCGTCTTTGTCTTTGCCCAAAGCAGGTTCGAAATCGACTTCACATCCATTGTCTTTGAAAATTTGAACCGCCGTCGGTGAAAGTGCGTCTGAAACCAGAACGCGAGGTTTTTTCTGTGTCATGATATTTGTCCTGTTTACGCGTTGGTGGCTTGAGCAAATGCCCAATCGAGCCACGGCGTTAATGCTTGAAGGTCGGAAGTTTCAACGGTGGCACCTGCCCAAATGCGCAGTCCCGGAGGAGCATCGCGATAGCCGCCAATGTCGAAAGCAACGCCTTCTTTGTCCAAAAGAGTTGTCATCTTTTTCACGAATGCAGATTGCGCATCCGCATCAAGAGCAGCGACTTGTGAGTCAACAATTTTAAGGCAAACCGATGTGTTCGATCTGGTTTCTGGCACTTCTGCAAGAAAATCCACCCAATCGGTCTTTGCGACCCAATCGTTCAGCACGTGAAAATTAGCGTCTGCACGCCCCATCAAACCGTCGAGACCACCAAGGCTATTCGCCCAAGTAAGCGCATCAATGTAATCTTCCACACAAAGCATAGACGGGGTGTTGATTGTTGCGCCGGAAAATATGCCTTCAATCAGCTTTCCACCTTTTGTCAGGCGGAAAATTTTTGGCATCGGCCACGCTGGTGTGTAACTTTCCAGTCTTTCAACAGCACGGGGTGAAAGAATGATAACGCCGTGGGCAGCTTCACCACCCAAGACTTTCTGCCATGAAAACGTCACCACATCGAGTTTTTCAAAAGGCAAATCCTGCGCAAATGCAGCAGAGGTCGCATCGCACAGAGTTAGGCCAGCGCGATCAGCAGGAATGAAATCTCCATTCGGAACCTTCACCCCAGATGTTGTGCCATTCCAAGTGAAACAAACGTCTTGGTCGAAATCAACGGCAGCCAAGTCTGGCAACTGACCGTAGTCGGCTAAAACTTCTGTCGCATCTTCAAGTTTCAGTTGTTTGAGCACATCGCTCACCCAACCCGCACCGAAGCTTTCCCATGCCATCATAGTCACAGGTCGTGCGCCAAGAAGTGACCACATCGCCATTTCATACGCGCCAGTGTCAGACGCTGGCACGATGCCAATGCGATAATTATCGGGCACGCGAAGCACGTCGCGTGTCATATCAATGGCTTGTTTGAGTTTTGATTTTCCTGGTGCCGCTCTGTGCGATCGTCCAAGCGGCGCATCTTTGAGGGCCGATAGCTCCCAGCCAGGCCTCTTAGCGCATGGGCCAGAGGAGAAGCGAGGGTTTTGCGGACGCACTTGTGGCGTCGCAAGCAGTGGTCTTGCATTCATAATTCTATCCTTCCAGACAGCAAGCCTCTCGTTGGGGAGAGGTGTCCCACCGCCGCTGGTAATGGATGATTACAAATGCGTCAATTCAAAATGGCGCAAACACCACAAAAAGTGTCGCCTCAATCAACAAAACGTAAAAAAGCGGCACCGAGGCACCGCTTTGGAAGTCTCAATAATGAGGTTAGAGGCTACCAAATGGCATAGCGAATACCCACTCGTAGCTCGTGATTTTGCAGCGCCTCGAGCTCTAAGTCTTCTTGATCAAAAGCATTTCCCGACGCTGTGGCGAGTGTCGACGAGCCGACATAAGTGTACTTATAGCCAAAGTCGAGCTTCATGTTTTCCGAAATATCGTAAGAGGCGCCAAGCATCGCATTGCCTTGCAATGCAAAAGATGTGTTTGGGGTGTATACACCTTGAGCCACAATATTGGGGCCAACACCACCGCTCAGACCACAATCTGTGCTGCTTGCGCCGTCGCAAACAGTCAACCAGCGCATGTTAGATGAAGAAAGGACCGCAAATCCTGCGCCAACGCCAACATATGGCGTAAAAGAACCAATCTTCGCAAAATCCTTATAGGCACTGACCGACGCTGAAGATGCCGTAACATCACCATTTAACGAGGTAAAGCAGTTTCCTGTGACTGGAACAATGGCCAACCCGACTTGCTCCGAACCGCATGAAACATCATTGCGACCAGCGAATGAAAGACCTGTCATCTGCGAAAGTCCAAATTCGTAACGGAAGCCATCACCGGCATCATAACCCGCCCCAACACTGAAGCTGATGGGGTTGCCGAGATCGAATTCACCACCACCGCCGGCGTTGGTTTCCGCAGTTACTTCTGTGATTGCGCCACCAATGTCTCCACGGAGATACCAGCCTGTTCCAAATTCTACGAGGGTTTCGCCTTCGCCTTCCAACATATCTGCTGCGTTAGCACTTGTTGGACTCATCGCCTGAGATACGCCGATGAACAGCGCTGTGGCGGTGCCGAAGGAAATCCAATTTTTGAAGAAATTTGTCATGGCCCAGCCAATCCCCTTAAACTCTAAACATATTGCGGGTCATCGTCACAAAAGTGGAAAGACATCGCAGGAATTCTGTGTTTGGCCGGGCAACGTGTGCCCGCACCTTTTTCTTTGAGAACTGAAGTTCAGTTCAAATTGTTTGCTTACCAAATTTGGTAGCGGATACCTGCGCGGAACACGTGGCTGTCAAAGCCTTCGTCATGACCTTGCGTGCCTGAACCATCAAGCCACTGGAACATATCGCCACCTTCAATGCGGTTATATGTGTAGCCAAAATCAAGCTTTGTGTTGTGGGAGATGTCGTATGAAGCACCGGCATGCAGGGCCCAAGAGAAACGCCAGGAGCTTTCGCCGGAGTGAACATCTGTAAAGGTTGTCGAATTCGTGCCACCTGTCAAAGTGTTGTCGAGACCTGTGCGGCAATCGACAGCAGCGTTCTGACAAGTTGCTTTGTTGTTTAGCTTGTCCCAAGTGATGTAAGCACCACCAATACCAGCACCAACATAAGGCGTGATACCGTTAAACTTGCCAAGATCAACGTACGCATTGGCCATCACTTTAAAGGCTGTGAACGAAGATGTGTCCATTGAAGTACATGGTTGCACAAGACCACCAACGGTTGCGTCGCCACAAACTCCTGAAGTCGAACCTCTGAAGTCAGAGGAGAATACATATTCTCCAGTCAAATCGGCGCGAAAATATTCGTTGAACTGATAACCGACACCAAAACCGATATCGAAGGCTTCATCGGCTTCTGCAGATGTGAACGCGACTTGAGTGCCACCAGGAACACTGAAGTTAGGTTTGTCCATCTCGTAGGTATCATAAGTGATATCACCACGCAGGTACCAACCGCCCGCAGATTTTACTTCTGGCGCTTCAATTACTGGAGGGTCAACAAGCAGGTCAGCTGCATTTGCTGCCATTGGCATGGCGATGCCCACCGAAAGCACAGCCGCCCAGATTGAAGTCAATTTCTTTGTGCTGCTCATTGCAACATCCTTCCTAGACTAACCCCACAACATCGTGGGGACACATGAATCTTGGAAACAGATTGCAATATATTGGTTAAAGGGGGATTAACCCAGAATTTTAACCCTGATTGTTAAGGTTAAACCTTGTTTAAGCCCCAGAATACAACGAGTTTGAGCAGATTTTAGGCTGCAGCCAAAATGATGTCTTCGCCTTCAGCCTTTGCTGAAAGAGACAAACCGCACTCTTTGGCTAACATTATTGTATAATAGGGTTGAACGCCGTGAGCAGTGATATCGCCCTCAACCTGGCCGTTCAACATATCAAGAAAATCGCTCGGAACACGTGCCTTTGGCCCGACACATGTGATGGTGAAAGATGCACTCTCGCCTTCTCCATGGATCTGAATGCCAAGATTACCACCCCGCGGAATTGCTCCAAGAGAAATGAGCACAAGGTTCAACAGAAGTTTCACACGATTTTTGGGCACAAGTGAGCGAACACCTTCCCATGTCATGTCTGCTTTTTCACTTTGCATATAACCAATGAGCACTTCTTCGGCTTCGCCTGTATCAATGGAAGCACCGGCTGAACCAGATGCTCCAAAGGCCAATCGTGAAAACTTGAGTTTGGCCGATGCAGCTTTCGCACTCTTTTGGATTAGCTCCATGGCAAACTCGTGCATTTCCTCGCCTTGATCTTCGTCAAGAACCTCAAGGCCATTTGCGAGAGCGCCCACTGGAGAAATAATGTCGTGACACACGCGGCTCGCAAGCAGGGCGGCGAGATCAAGGGCAGAAAGCTGTGGCAGTTCGGGCATAGAATTTCCTCAGACCAATAATGATGATTGAGCGGGAACACATCGAATCACCATAGCCCGCCTCCATGCTTTGGATACACAAGCCAAAGAATCATGCCAAGCGCCAACCGTTAAAGGTTTTGTTTACCCAATCGCAAACCTTTTGGTTCAAATTGTATCTAAGTCAGGAAACGGCCCAATTTCCGTTCCACTGTGCTGTCACTGTAGTGCAACAGCATTTCTTCAGTTTTGCGTAATCAGGTGGAGTTCACCCAAATGTCTAAAACAGTTCGCGCCTTCAAGTCGGTCAAACAAGCAACAGCAGCAGCACTGCTGGGTTTGTCTTTATTCACAGCTTCTACAATTGTGTCCACAAGCCCGCACAATTCTGCGATGGCTCAGGAAGCTCAATCCTATTCGAACAATGAATTGGTCAACGCTGGCCACAAGTTCTTTGGATCTACTTCCAGTGGATTGGGCACATTGATTGAAAAAGCTGTCGCATCATACGGCCTGCCAAACGGATATGTGTTGGGTGAAGAAGGTTCCGGTGCTTTGGTCGGTGGATTGCGCTATGGCGAAGGCAAGCTTTACACAAAAAATGCTGGTGATCACCAAGTCTACTGGCAAGGTCCATCCATTGGGTGGGACTTCGGGGGCGATGGAAACCGCACCATGATGTTGGTTTACAATCTAACAGACACAGACAAACTGTTCCGCCGCTATGTTGGTGTGAGTGGTTCAGCCTATCTGGTGGGCGGCCTCGGTATGACCGTTATGAAACACGGCGACACCGTATTGGTCCCGGTCCGCACAGGCGTCGGCGCACGTCTCGGTGTGAACATTGGTTATTTAAAAATGCGCCCTTACGCGACTTGGAACCCTTTCTAGGATTCAGATATCAACTCCTGAGACAAACTCAGGTCACAAACTTATGAAAGAGGTGGGAAAGACCGATGCCTTATGGCAGGTTGTTCCCGCCTCTTTGCGTTTTCGCACAACTGGCATAAATTGCGCTCAATCTTGACGTCTTAGAAAGCGAATAACTGTGCTCGAAAGCGGTCTATTTTTCATCCTTGGGTTTTTGTGTGCCATGCTTTTGGCCTTACTCGTCGCTCCCGCTATTTGGCGCAGAGCCGTTGCGCTGACGCGCAAACGCATAGAAAGCGCGGTTCCTCTTTCCGTGAACGAGATCAAGGGTGAAAAAGACAGGCTGCGTGCAGAGTTTGCGATGAAACAAACACGCCTTGAGAAATCAGTCGATGAACTCAATGCCAAATCTTCGCAACAGTTGATCGAGATCAACCGTCGTCGCGACGAGATAGCAAAACTGGAAGAAACCGCTCTTGAACGGAATGTGGAAATCGAGGCTCTGCAATCTCAAGGCAAAAAGCTGCGTGATGATCTCATTGCAAGAGAGAATGAAGTATCAGAAACCAAATTCAAACTTGCTGATGTCGAAACCCGTTTTGAAGAACAATCCATCAGCCTCAACTCACTGAGTGACGACTACAGAAAAGTAGTTGACCAGTTTGATGATCAAAAAATTGAAATGGTGACCCGCGATACAAAATTGGCATCGGTGCAAGACGAAACCAGAGATAGCAAACGACAGTTGACGGAAAGAGCAACAGAAGTCGAAAAACTTGTATCCGACCTGAAAGTTGCCAACCGCGCGCTTAAAGCAGAGAAAACCAAATCGTCTCAGCTCGACGCCAAAATGGCGAATATGCAATCGAGCTTGGCAGATATGGAAGCCAAACTCCAAAGACGAAATGCGGATATTGAACGTCTGCGTTCCAAAGCGAGTGGCGGAGACGAGGCTTCACTGGACATTTCGAACGAGTTGGAAAAGCGGCTTGATGAGTCTCTGCTTCAACAATCGGATCTGCGCGACCAATTGGCCAGCGCTGAAAGTGAGCGGGAAACTCTCAAAATTGAATTGAGTGCATTGAAAATTTCAGGCGTGTCTGATGATACGGTAGCCGCAACAAACAATAGTGAAGTCAACGCTGAATTCCGTGAGAAAATTGCCGAACTCGCAGCGAAAGTCACAGCCGCCACATCGGAAAACGAAGGCGCCGCTTCACCTATCAAAAAGGCACTCAAAAAATCACC
>CALHHQ010000012.1 GCA_938030645.1 uncultured Rhizobiaceae group bacterium | reverse complement strand
AGGGTTATGGTTGCGTCGCCGTTCCCCATAGCGATGTAGACAAGGTCGCAAAATTCGCACCTGTTAAACTGGAATTAGACAACAACACAAACCAGATTTGGCCAGACGGAAACACGACAAATTTCGCACCCAATGCAAAATTGGATGAAGTGCTGAACAATGATGACCTCGCCGGAAACGGCATGCGTGCAATCGTTGTTGTGAAGGACGGCAAAATCATCGGCCAAAGATTTAGCGACGGCTTCGACAAAGAAACCCCTTTGCTGGGTTGGTCTATGACCAAATCCGTCACCTCCGCTATCGTCGGCCGATTAATGAAACAAAGCAAAATCGGTGAAGATCCAGATAACCTGTTTCCTGAATGGGCCGATGACAATCGCAAGTCCATAAGACTGTCAGACTTATTGGGTATGGCCAGCGATTTAGAATGGAACGAAGGCTATGGCAGTGTCAGCGATGTGACCCGACTGTTGTTTCTGGAACCCGATGGAAAAGCATTTGCCGCCAGTTCAAAACTGACGAAGGAAGATGGAAGCCGCATCGGCAAACAATTCACCTATTCATCAGGAACATCCGTTTTAATTTCCGCCTATTGGCAAAGCCTGTTCGACAATGTTGAAGACGCGGTCACCTATCCCCGCAAACAATTGTTTGAACCACTCGGCATGACGTCTGCAGTTATGGAAGCCGACGCCAGCGGCACCTTCACAGGAGGTTCTTATATGTATGCCACGGCTTACGATTGGGCACGGTTCGGACAATTCCTTTTGCAAAAAGGCAATTGGAAAGGTGAGCAATTGTTGTTGGATGCATATGCAGACTGGATGGTAAAACCTCACCCTGCGTCTGAAGGTAAATATGCCAACGGTCATATCTGGCGCGCTGAACCCAATTTCAAACGCGTCAAAGAAGGTGAAGAATTCAAAGAAAATGTATTTTGGCTGGCCGGACATGACGGCCAATCAATCGCCGTGATTCCCGATCAAAATTTGGTTGTTGTCCGCCTTGGTTTAACGCCAAGCAAAACGGGTTATTTCCCATCCCGACTTCTCAGCGCGGTAAATGAGGCAACCGACTAAATCTAAAGTGGAAGGCTACTCTGTAAACTCAACAGTGGCACCACGTTGAACCAACTTTGCCAATTCTCGTGCGTCCCAGTTGGTGAGACGAATACATCCATGAGAATTAGTTTTGCCGATGGTTTCTGGATTCGGAGTTCCGTGAATTCCATAAGTGGGTTTTGACAAGGCTATCCAAACAGAACCGACTGGACCGTTTGGCCCAGGAGGGATGCGCAGAATTTTATCATTCTCCCCCTGCTGGAAATTCTTCTTCGGATTGTATGTGTATTCCGGGTTGACCGCGATACGCGTCACGGAATGAGACCCCACCGGCGATGGTGTTGCTGCTGAACCAATTGTGGCAGGATAAGCAACTACGAGGGCGCCATTTCGACCGTAGGCTCTTATCTGTTTCTTAGCTTTGTCAGCGACGATATAGCTGACCTTTGTCGATTTGCGTTCGCCCGTTGCAGCCACTTTGATCGTTGTACCAGCCCGAAAGCTTTTGCCAGGATTTAAATGGCGCAAATACGATTGGCTCATGTGAAACTTCTCGGCCAGTGCCTCCACCAAAGATGTGTAGGACAAAGCCGGAAGCTCAGCTTTCAAAGCGTAATCCACCGGCACAGATTTAACGAACGGCCCAGCCGCATCTTTGGCTGTGATCGTATATGTGGTGATCGCACTGCCGCCGGTTCCAGCCAGAATATTTTCAAGACGGCCATAATTGCTGATATCCAGCTCAGACCCTTTGGCTTCTTTCCATGCGGACATGGCTTTGGCTACATTCGACCCCCATTTGCCATCTATAGCGCCAGGAGAAAAACCCTCGCGGTCCAGCAGAACTTGCAAAGAGGCCATTTGGTTGCGGTTAAATCCGGGCTTTCCACCAGAATAGTTTTTCACGCTTGTGCGCGGCTTGGCCCCGACAGTTGGGCGCTCAAAACCAGGCAAACGTGCAATCTCGTCTTCTGTTGTGCTTTTGCGCGGCGCATTGCGTCGAATACGCGGTTGTTGCTCTGGTTGCGCTTTTGGTTCTTCCCGCGCGCGCAAACCAAACAAACTGCCTAAATCACGTTGCAAGTTGTTCCGGCGCTTGTTGCGACGATCAGCACGGCGTTGTTGGCGGCGTGTTAGGGAACGATTGTCATCGGCAGGGCCAACAACATGTCCAGTATCGGGATCGACCAAAAAGCGATTGCCATCTTGATCCACATAAACATCATAAAAAGCTTGAGCGACCTGATAAGGTTTTTCATCTGCAGCAGAAGGAAGCGTGAAAACACCCAACCCAATGACTGCCCCAAGCAAAACAAGTGATGGTTTTAGAAAACGTGATGCCATAATTCTGATCTTCCCGATTCGTGTTTGCCACGAATATTCCTGTTGCCACATGAATCTGACATGAAAAAGTCCCCGCCGTTCAACTTTACTTTACGTCAACAACGGAGACAAGTTCAATCTTATTGCGGTCTATGCAGCGTCTTGGCCCTCATTATCAGCTTTCACTTCAAATGTCCCATCCACCGGGCGGGGTTTGGAGCCTTTGACACGAAAACGCAAACGATCCGTTCCAGAGGTGATTCCAACAGTTACCCCATCTGTGATTTCTCCGGCCAACAACATTTCAGCCAGTGGGTCTTGAACCGCAGATTGGATAACGCGTTTCAAAGGTCGCGCCCCATAAGCCGGATCATATCCTTTGTCCGCCAACCAATTGAGAGCATCTTCATCCAGCTCTAAAGTGATTTTGCGTTCTTCCAGCAGTGTTTCTAGGCGTGCCAACTGAATTTTGACAATCGCTGCCATGTTAGAGCGCTGCAAACGATGGAACAAAATTGTTTCATCCACTCGGTTTAAAAATTCAGGGCGAAATGAAAGTTTCACAACGTCCATCACCTGTTCGCGAACAGAACCCACATCTTCACCTTCGCCAAGATTGACTAAGAATTCAGCCCCCAAATTCGAGGTCATGATGATCAAAGTGTTTCGGAAATCGACCGTTCGTCCCTGGCCGTCAGTCAAACGCCCATCATCAAGAACCTGAAGCAGAACATTGAACACATCAGGGTGTGCTTTTTCGATCTCGTCGAACAACACCACTTGGTAAGGACGACGACGAACAGCTTCCGTGAGCGCGCCACCTTCGTCGTATCCAACATAACCGGGAGGTGCACCGATGAGACGGGACACAGAATGCTTCTCCATGTATTCCGACATATCCAAACGCACCATAGCACTGTCATCATCAAAGAGATAATCCGCCAACGCTTTGGTCAGTTCAGTTTTACCAACACCTGTTGGGCCAAGGAAAATGAACGAACCCATCGGCCGGTTCGGATCTTGCAATCCAGCGCGGGAACGGCGCACAGCCTTTGACACGGCTGCCACAGCTTCACCCTGCCCAACCACACGATTGGCCAGCACATCTTCCATGGCGAGAAGTTTTTCACGCTCCCCTTCTAACATCTTGTCCACGGGAATGCCTGTCCAGCGCGACACCACATGAGCGATATGTTGCGGCGTGACGGCTTCATCGACCATCACCGCTTCTTCTTCATCGCCTTCCGCATCAGCAATCTGCTTCTCAAGGTCAGGAATCACCCCGTAAGACAATTCACCAGCCTTCGCGAGATCTCCATCACGCTGAGCAATTTCCAATTCGGAGCGGGCATGATCCAGTTTCTCTTTCAATTCACGCGTTCCCGACAGGCGATCTTTTTCCGCCATCCAACGCGCGGAAAGACTTTGGGCTTTTTCTTCCAACTCGGATAAGTCCGCTTCCAGTTTCACAAGGCGATCCTTTGACGCTTTATCCGTCTCTTTGTTCAAAGCTTCCCGCTCGATTTTCAGTTGAATGATACGGCGGTCAAGTTCGTCAAGTTCTTCGGGCTTTGAATCCACTTGCATGCGCAAGCGCGATCCCGCTTCGTCCATGAGGTCGATGGCTTTGTCAGGCAAAAAACGATCTGTGATGTATCGATTGGACAACATAGCCGCAGACACGAGCGCTGAATCCGCGATGCGCACGCCGTGATGCAGTTCATATTTTTCTTTAATGCCACGCAGAATGGAAATCGTGTCTTCCACAGTCGGCTCATTGATGAACACAGGTTGGAAGCGACGCGCAAGAGCAGCATCTTTCTCAACGTGTTTTCGATATTCATCTAACGTGGTCGCACCAACGCAGTGCAACTCGCCCCGCGCCAAAGCAGGCTTGAGCAAGTTTGAAGCATCCATCGCACCTTCAGATTTTCCGGCACCCACGAGCGTATGCATTTCATCGATAAATAGGACGATGCCACCTTCGGCCGCTGTCACTTCAGACAAAACAGCTTTCAAACGTTCTTCAAACTCACCACGATATTTTGCACCTGCAATCAGTGCGCCCATATCAAGCGCCATCAATTGTTTGTCGCGCAAGCTTTCAGGAACGTCACCATTGACGATGCGCAGTGCCAAACCTTCGGCAATTGCCGTTTTACCCACACCGGGTTCACCAATAAGAACAGGATTGTTTTTCGTGCGCCGAGACAAAACCTGAACGGCTCGACGAATCTCTTCATCACGTCCGATAACCGGATCAAGCTTACCTTCCCGCGCATCCAATGTGAGGTCACGCGCGTATTTTTTCAAAGCATCATAACTGTCTTCAGCAGATGCAGAATCTGCAGTACGGCCTTTGCGAATGGTTTCGATGGAGTCATTCAACGAGGCTGGCGAAACACCAGCCTTCTTCAAAATGTCAGCAGTCTTGGCACTTTTTTCCATGGCAAGCGCGAGCAAAAAACGTTCCACAGTGATGTAGGAATCACCAGCTTTCTTTGCGACTTTTTCAGCCTGTTCGGAAACCTTTGCCAAGCCCTGCGACAAGTGAACGCCAGAATTACTGCCGGAAACTTTTGGCATGCCACCAATTGCAGCTTCCGTACCCAGCAACGCGGCTTTGGCGTCCCCACCAGCGCGGTTGATTAGAGAGGCTGCAAGACCCTGCTCATCATCGAGCAAGACTTTCAGCAAATGTTCGGGAGTGAGTTGTTGATGCCCATCAGCCAAAGCTTTGGCTTGAGCAGATTGCACGAAACCGCGCATACGTTCTGTGTAATTTTCTAAATTCATTGCATCATTCCTTCAAAATCTGCTTTCCCAAACTGGCAAAAGCGATTGATCAAAGAGAGGCTCCCGAAAGCGGCAAGCCCGTAGAGTTGGAAATATTCCACAAATCGAAAATTTCCTTCTCCCAATATGTAAGAAGCCGCCCTTGGATTTCAAAGGACGGCTTCAAAAATTCTTAAACTGGAGACTGAAATTATTCAGCAGCACCTGAGATAAATGCAGGCAATTCACCGTCAGAACCATCATCGTCTGCAGGCTTCTCAACCTTTTTACGAGGTCGAGATGATGCACGACGTGGCTTTACAGGCTTATCGTCTGCAGCTTCCATATCAGTTCCGCTTTCATCAGCGGCATCAACTTTTTCCGCTTTAGGCTGGGATGCAGCCTCTTCCATCATAGGCTGTGGTGCATCTGCAGGATCGTTGCTGTTGTTTTCAGCTGCGTCATCTTGATTGCGATGGCGTCCGCGCCCGCGGCCACGGCCACGATTTCGGCTATCCTCTCCATCCGCCTCCTCATTGCTTTCGCCGCGTTCCGCGCGTTCTGCATCACGCTTAGCGCGCTCTTCATCCCGCTTGGCTTGTTCTTCTGCTTGGGCGGCTTGAGCAACTGCAATCAAACGATTGTAGTGTTCGGCAAATTGCCAATAACTTTCGGCTGCAACAGTGTCACCAGACGTTTGTGCATCACGAGCCAGCGTTGTGTATTTTTCTGCAATATGCGCAGCAGTTCCGCGAATACGAACATCAGGTCCGTTGCTTTCCATGGAACGGTTCAGCTGGTTGCGATTGTTGTTGTTATTATTGTTGCGATTGTTATTGCGACCGCGTGAACGCGAACGATTTTGCTGTTGGCCTTGTCTCATACGACACTTCTCTATCAAACCCTGCGTTATCCAGTTTTGGAACGCATGTTAATTTGCCTCAACCAAGAGGCTGCTTTGGGGTCACCCCCGGTGAACAGCGGTAACCCGCCAAAAAAAGAAAACTTTGCTTTTCAATTGCCCCGTTTGCATCCGCTTCTCCCTAAGACTGCGTGCAAACTTGCCTATGTTTTGAAAGATCGGTGAACAGCCTCTTGAACAACAATAAGAGGCGTTCATCACAACCTTGCTCCGTTTTTCTAAAATTTTGTTCAAGCGCTGAGCTGAACCAAAAGACCTAGAATTTCGGGAGCAAATAAGCGCCAAGCGCTTTTCTTACGTAAGAGGTACGCAATGCCCAGAAAATTGCAAGCGTTTTTTTAATGCGTGTTCAGATTTGTGAACAGAGGGGGCAATTTAGGGAAGGATTAGCTTTTGAATGGCGTCAAACTATGAAAACAAGAATGGCGGCTTTGCGGACCATTTTGGACGCTGAGCCTCGCTAGATTTTTCTCAACAGCGGACACTAGAGTTTGGTAATAAGAAAAAATTCTACGACCGCATCGAGCCCTTAGTTACCAAGCCTAGGTGTGTCGCAAATTGGCTTGTTTAAGTAACTGTTGGTCAGCTACGATCAGCGCATCCCCAAGCTTTTCACATTGAGGGTTGGGAATTGTTTGATACTTCTTTTACTGGCACCGACCATTG
>CALHHQ010000011.1 GCA_938030645.1 uncultured Rhizobiaceae group bacterium | reverse complement strand
GACATCGGCACTTTGCCGGGACGGAAGCCGTTGATCTTCACTTTGTCTTTCAAATCGACAAGACGCTCATCACGTTTTGCTGTCATATCAGCGCTTGGAATCGTTACTGTAATTTCGCGCTTCAAGCCTTCGTTGAGCGTCTCGGTTACCTTCATAGGTCAGTCCTCGTACTATTCAATCGCGGCTCGTTCCGGCGTGAACCGAACCCAAGGCCGCAGAGTTGTCGCAATGGTGCGGAATGGAAGCGTCAAGGCATTTCAGACAAACAGGCACACGCCCATCGTCAGGAACCCCAACAACGTTGGCGCGTCATTAGCAAATCACATGGTTGGGGGCAATGGGCAAAGCGAGGGTTGTTTTGAGAAAGCTGAATTGGAACAAACTCAGTCGAGAAACGCGGCAGTGATGTTCAACCGCAATGAAAACAAGCGTTTTGATATTTGCTTTGCAAAAGATTGCCGCTGAAGTTGGTCCGGGAGTTCACGTCAGTCATTTGCTCTGAAAATGACTTTATTGGTGCGGCTGAAGGGACTCGAACCCCCACATCTCTCGATACCAGAACCTAAATCTGGCGCGTCTACCAGTTCCGCCACAGCCGCTAACCTGTAAGCTGCGCGCTCATAACAAGTCGCCCTGCCCTGCGCAACCGATATAAAGCTGTGATACGATAAAAAATCTGATCAATCGGTGAATTTGTTCCATGATACGTTTTTTGCTCACGCTTCTCCTGATTTACTTGCCGTCGGCAGCGCATGCCCAAGCCACAAAAGGCATCGCAATTGTTCAAGCACCGGAACAAGGCGGCGCGGTTTGCATGGCTTCAACACCAAAAGAAGGCTTTGCCTGTGCAATCAAAAAATGTGCGGTGAATGGTGTTCGAGCTCAAGACTGTATCAAAACACAGTGGTGCCACAATGCCGGCTGGACGGTGGATGTTTTCCTACAACACAATGAAGGGGTGCACTGGCATGAAGCCAGTTGCGGCTGGACATCAAAAACGGCCGCCGAAAAGGCAGCCGCTCTCATTTGCGATCAAAAAGAACGCCAATATGTGGTGGGGTGCATTCTTGTGCAGATCTACGATCCAAACGGCACGCCTCAGATCAAGAATTAGGCAGCTTCGAGAAGCAATTGGCGCTCATAACCTACGGCTTCTTTACGGCTCAATTCCGCAGACATACGTCCCAGCAAAGCCAGCAGCGCCCCATCAATTTCAGGATGTTGTTCAGCCCGTTCAATGATCATAGCCAAAACGTTGTCGCCCTCTTGTGCAACTTGCCAAACGGATATTGCCGACGCGAATGCGCCATAAGCGGTGTTGGGCAAACCCGTGCGCTTATAAAGAGACCGAAATGCCGAAATACGACCATGGGCGACGATTGCACGAACGCGTTTAACAGAAGCACCAGAAAGTTCAGAAATCGACGCTTCAAACAATGGAATATTCCCAGAGCAAATCGCACGTACCAGCAAAGCGGGTGTCAACTGATTGGTTTCCCGCAAATGCTGAACGTATTCTGCCATGGATTCGTCTGCCGCTTCCGAGGCGATGTCTAAAGTCACTCGGTTACAAGCATCATTGGCTGCATGGGACATTTGCTCGCTTTCGCCCCACTGGCGGTCGTCCGACAGGCTGAGCAATGCGCCAGTCAATCGACGCAACAGCATTTGGCGTGTGGCAGGTTTCAGATCATCATGGTCGAGCAATAGGCCACGCACATCTGGGTCGTCTCCCAAACGGTCAGCAATGTCGTGTTTCAAGCCCGGGCCAAGCACGACAGTTGTGTTTTCAAGCAGCGTACAAACAGCGGCAGCATCTGAGCCAACTGCAATGGCACGCACAGTGGCTGGATCAATATCTTCGCGGTTGGCAACAGCACACTGAACAGCAACAGATCCGGCTTCAACCGCATGCAACAAATCAAGTGCACGAAAGTGAGGTGAATGTTCATAGACCTCTGCAGCAATATCCGGCAGGTCTTGGGTCAGCCCCCAAACGAGCGTCTTCGGTGTCATGGAAGAGCGCGCAAGCATCGCAGCCATGGCATGACGCACCATTGGGCTAGGGTCATCAAGATAAAGTGTGAAAACCAACTCTGTGGAAGAGACCTCATCGGGATCAATCTGATCATCGATGTAATGACGAGCCAGCTCTACAATCGCCTCTGCCCGTTCTTGTGCGCTCGCCCCAACGGACCACGCCATATAACGCTCTACAAACATACCCAACTCCACTCAACTCACGCAACTAAAGCGAAACATGTCTCATCAAACTAAGTCTCATTGCACGCACAAACTCAGTGCTTTTAATGAGACCGATCAGACGCATCACGCGAAATACACACCCGGAACACTTCGGGTCACGTTCAACCTAACGCACAATCCTTAATCGTTCGTTCACTATGAAAATTATCGCTTCACTAACCATAAAACCTGCACACAGCGGCTTGTGCCAGAACACCGCTCGCCCTAGCCTAACGTCCCAACTTGTAAGGAGAATGTGCTTTGGCCGGATTGTATTTGGATGAATTTGTTGTGGGGCATGTTTTTGAACATGAACTGACAAAAACCATCACCGAAAGCGAGAATATGTCGTTTTCGACAATGACTATGAATCCGCAACCCTTGCATATTGATCGACATTTTTCTGCGAAAACCGAATGGGGGCAACCTTTGGTCAATTCCCTGCTGACACTTGGCACCGTGATCGGAATTTCTGTTGGTGATACGACGCTTGGGACGACCATTGGCAATCTCGGCATGAGTGACACCAATTTCCCTCACCCCATGTTTCACGGCGACAGCCTGCGCGTGACCACTGAAGTCGCAGCTGTGCGTGAATCAAAATCGAAACCAGATCGCGGTATCGTTGATTTCATTCATCGCGGCTACAACCAAGATGATGTTTTGGTGTGCTACTGCCGCCGTCAAGCCATGATGCGCAGGAA
>CALHHQ010000010.1 GCA_938030645.1 uncultured Rhizobiaceae group bacterium | reverse complement strand
GCTTCTCTTGGATGTCTATCACATGCAATTTCTGCAATGACGTCTTGCGCGCCAGAAGTGACCCCTGATCCATCGACCACTTTTGGGTAGATTTCCACTGCCGCCTCAATGAGGCTCACGATGTCGATAGCGTCTTTTATGTCGTCCATTTGGTGGTTGTTGACTTGCATATTGTCCCTGAAAGTTTTTTGCCCAAATTCGCATCCACGGGGCATGAGATACGAATCATTTCATGAAACCAGAATGACGGGCGGAGATTAACGAAGCCTGAAATCAATCGACGGTAATCGAGCAATCTTCATATTTTTCAGAACAGTCGTCGAAGATGGTAAATTGAGCAGCTCGTTGTGCCAAGAATTTTTTAGGCCGCGAACTAGCCGTCACCATCCAGAGATTCTTTAACGGCGGTGGCCAATTGCTTTAAAGAATAAGGCTTCGGAATGAACCCAAATTTTCCGCGTTCTTCTTCAGGCAAGTTTTTCTCGAAGGCATCTTCCGCGTAACCAGACGCAAAGATGAATGGGACAGTGCTGCCCATCTTGCGCACTTCATCAAGCAGTGTTGGCCCGTCCATTTCTGGCATGACGACATCGGATACAACTAGATTGACGAGATCGCCGAGTTCTTCCAAAAGTTCTAACGCTTCCGCACCATTTTCAGCTTCGTGAACATCATACCCACGCGCTTGCAGTGTGCGAACGCCCACGGCACGAACGGCATCTTCGTCTTCAACAAAGACAATGGTAGCTGTTCCTGCAAGATCGCGGACTTTCTCTTCTTTTTTGCCAGCTGCGTCTTCTGCGGCGGCAGACACTTCCGCTGCTGTCGGCTCGTGACGCGGAAGGAAGATGCGGAATGCGGTGCCTTGCCCCACTTCGCTCTCAGGATAAATGAAGCCACCCGACTGTTTCACAATGCCGTAAACAGTGGAAAGACCGAGACCTGTTCCTTTGCCTACGTCTTTTGTCGAGAAGAATGGATCGAAAATCTTCTGCATGACCTCTGGCGACATACCGGTGCCCGTGTCTGCAACCTCAATCAGCACATAATCGCCAGACGGCATTTCCTTGCGCGCATATTCTGTATCAAGAAGCTTAGCGTTGACATTCTTGGTTGTGATTGTGACGGCACCACCCTCACCTTTGGCATCGTTTATGGCGTCACGGGCATTCACACAAAGGTTCACCACAACCTGTTCAAACTGACCGATGTCCGCCCGCAATGGCCAAAGATCACGGCCATGATGCATATCCAGTTTGATCTTGTCGCCCACCAATCGAGTGAGCAGCATTCGCAAGTCAGCCAAGACATCGGGCACAGATAGAATTTGTGGGCGCAGTGTTTGGCGGCGAGAAAAAGCCAACAGTTGGCGAACAAGAGAAGCTGCTCGGTTCGCGTTCTGCTTGATGTTCATAATGTCTGGGAAAGATGGATCAGATGGGCGGTGATTTGAAAGCAACAGATCCGAGAACCCGATAATAGCTGTCAGCACGTTGTTAAAGTCGTGCGCAATACCGCCAGCCAACTGGCCAACAGCCTGCATTTTTTGACCCTGCGCCATTTGGCGTTCAAGTGCTTTCTGCTCGGTCATCTCGATAGCGTAAAGAATAGCGCGTTCACGGGGGCCATCACCGTCTTCAGAAACACCATCTGCAACAGCACTCACAAAATAGCGAATGGAACACTCTTCATCATCAATTTGCGCAACCAGACCCGGCAAAACAGAATCAACGAAATTGATCGTGGCCTTGCCATCATTGGCATCCGCCATGGCTTGCTTCAACGCAAGCTTCTCGTTCTCACCACACAACTGTTCAATTGAAATTTCACCAGCTTGCTTCTTATCCTTACGAGCAGCAGCCAGAACAGGCGCAAACAAGCGTTGGAATGGAGCATTGGATTGAACCATGGTTCCATTTTCAGCAAACGAAGCAATCGCAATCGGCGTGTTGTTGAAAAAGCGAGTGAACCGAACTTCCGCGGCACGCAACTCTTCCGAAATCCCTTCGCCCGAACTGCGGTTCAAAACCAGAGTGCGCGTTGCACCCGGAGATCCATCTGAATCATATGGAACTTTATGATAAAGTCGCACGGGTAAACTTCGGCCATTGGAGCGGGCAAGGTCCAAATCGACCACTGCAGTTTTGGCTTCTCCTGGTTCCACCTCAAGCGAGTTCAACAGGGCCATACCGTCGTTTAGAACAAGATCTTTCATGTTCATTTCACCCGGTCGGAACTGGGCCAAATCTACCCCCAGCCAATCAGCCAAGGTCGCGTTGAGATACATGATCGACCCATCGGTTTCAGCTGAGAAGAAACCAGCAGGCGCATGATCGAGATAGTCAATTGCGTGTTGCAATTCCAAGAACACGTTTTCTTGGCGCACACGTTCTTGGGTGACGTCGCTGATTTCCCAAACGATCAAAGGTTTCTTGAAACCCTTGTGGCTCATTGTCCGCGTGTTGACGCGATACCAATGAGGCGTTCTGTTTTGTCCACCAACGTTCAAATCGCGAACATCTTGCACCATGCGAAATTCTTGAGTCGCTGCAGTGCCGGTGCGCACCTTTTGGTTCATCCGATAGACAATCTCAGAAGCTTCATCCGAGCGGGAGAACACGCGTTCGACTGTGGCTACATCACGCGAAGTCTCTGCGCCAGTTATCTCACCATAAGCCTGATTGGCATAAACGATACGGCCTTCCCAATCTGTCACCACTGCGCCGTGGTTCAAGCCATCCACAAAAGCCCGGGCGAACCCTTCTCCACGTGTGCGCGACGATAGGTTTACGAACCCAATCGCCAGAGCAAATATAAAAAACACACCAATCATCGACAAAATACCCAGCATGATCAGTGTAACACGCTGTGCAGTGGCATCGGGCAGTATAGAGAACAGGCCGACCAAACCAAGTAAACCCAAACCGACAAGCAGAAGTCTGCCTATATTGTCGCCTCTGTCGGTGCGATCTACCAAAGGTGTGCTGACCGTAAATTCTGGAGCGATATGTTGATCGATTTTTTCATCTTTATGTGTAGCCAGAGCAACATTAGCTTCGGTTCCTGCATTTTCGTCGATATTCAATTGTTTCTTCTTAGACTTAAACATTGAGGAATCGATTCTCGCGCGAAACTGCAATTGCACGTTTGAATCATATTCCAGACAGTGAGGAAAGCCCTGCGTTATTCCATGTAGAAACAACAGAGTGTAGGTCTAAAAACTTCTACCTGACAATTCTCGTTATTTGATGCTATTGTCGTTACCGATTGGCTGATGCGGCCAAAGTGTTTTGAGTTCTGAGGACAAATTTATGCTTGAGTTTATTACCGGCTTGGTCGGGCCTGAATACGCACAATGGACTATGTATGGTCTTATCGCTGTCGCGATCATCGTTGCGTTGTTTATCATTTTTGCAATT
>CALHHQ010000009.1 GCA_938030645.1 uncultured Rhizobiaceae group bacterium | reverse complement strand
GTGTAATATTTGTGGCGGCACAGCGTTCCGCGAATTCCGTGGCCGCAGGAATGAGCAGTGTGTTCAGTGCAATTCCAAAGCACGACACCGTATCGGCTTGCACGTTTACGAAACGCATCTGTTTCCATTGATGGCGCGACGCCCCAAGGGCAGTGTGCTGCACATGGCACCAGAAGCGGCGCTCCACGGCCCGCTGCAACAAGAACTCGGCGACCGATACGTCACGTCTGACCCGCGACCAGAGAAATATCCTCACGCAAAGTGCAAACCACTATATTTCCCGCAAGACTTTGCGCAATTCGAAGATGGGCACTTCGATGCGATTCTTCACAACCATGTTCTCGAACATATTCCAGGTCATTACGGCGATCACCTTTTGGAATTCACGCGGTTGCTTTCATCTGGTGGTAGAATGATTTTCTCCTTTCCCGGGCCGTATGAGGGAATGCAAACCCGTGAAGGTGGGGAACATCTTGCAACAGATGCGGAACGTCTGGAGCAGTTTCGGCAGATTGATCATTTTAAAATGATTGGCGATGATTTTCACGACACTCTGGCAAACTTGCCGAATGGCAAAGCTATTGCAGACGGTGTGACCAATGATTTACGCGCCAGTCTCGGTGTGCGTTCAAACAAAGCACCATTCTTCATTTGGCAGCGTGACTAGCCGCCCAGTCAGCGCTTTTTCTGCCTTTTCACCAAACGCAGGAACAAAAATCCTCCTTCTTCAAAAACATTGGAACGGCGTTCCTCGGGTCTTTGGCCCGTAATTCCTATCTTTTGGGTCCAACAGGAAGGATCCAAGAATATGGATTTTCAAACGCAAAACACTGCAACTTGTGAGGCCGGACAGGCATTCAACGCCCATGACGCGTCAAAGCTCGATGTGTTCCCGGCTTTCGTCAAAGTTGCTGGTAAATCTGTGGTGATTGTCGGTGGTGGCGAAGAAGCTGTCGCCAAATTGCGTTTGCTCAGCGAAACCAACGCACGTCTTGTGGTGATCGCTCCTGAAATCAATGCTTCTATGCGTACCGCAATTGTTGCCGCGAACGCCCAGTGGATTGAGCGCGATTTTCAGTTTGAAGATTTTGCAGATGCCGCGCTGGTGTTTACCGCGCAAGAAGATGAAACGCTGGATTCATCGGCTGTTGAAGCCGCTCGTATGGTGGGTGTCCCTGTTAACGCCGTGGATAAGCCCCACCTTTGCGACTTCATAACGCCCTCAATCGTAAATCGTGCTCCTGTGGTCGTTGCTGTAAGCACCAATGGAACTGCACCCGTGTTGGCACGCCGTTTGAAAGCGTCCATCGAGAAACTCCTCCCATCTCGCACGGGTGCACTGGCTCGGTTTGCTGACGCTTTTCGTGGTGCAGTCACACGCACAGGCAAAGATGGTCGCGAGCGTCGTTTGTTCTGGGAACGGTTTTTCGATGGTGAACCTGCTGCCGCTGTTCTCGATGGCGACATGGGCAAAGCTTGCCATTCGGCCCGCGAGTTGCTGTCGCAAGATGAAGACGGGCAGGGCTTTGTGTCACTCATTGGTGCGGGCCCTGGTGCGGAAGATCTTCTGACCCTGCGCGCCCACCGCGTTCTTCAAAATGCTGATGTGGTAATGCATGACGCGCTGGTGCCAGACGAAATCGTTCGTATGAGCCGCCGTGATGCGGAAGTCATTTCCGTTGGAAAGCGCAAAGGCTGTCATTCCAAGTCGCAAGCCGAGATCAACACGTTGTTGGTGGAGAAGGCCAAGCAAGGATTGAAAGTGGTTCGTTTGAAATCCGGCGATCCGATGATCTTTGGCCGCGCTGGTGAAGAAATCGCAACCATGCGTGCCAACGATGTGTCCTATGAAATCATTCCGGGTGTGACTTCCGCATTGGCTGGCGCAGCTGAAGCAGAAATTCCTCTCACTTTGCGTGGCACAGCTTCATCTGCAGTATTCACAACGGGTCACGATCTTAAGGGCGACTTGCTTCCTGATTGGGCCAATCTTGCTCTCAGCGGTGCAACGATCTCCGTTTACATGGGCCGCACGGTGGCGCGCGAAACCGCACAACGGCTTCAAGATGCGGGCCTTCACAGCACAACACCCGTAGCTGTTTTGGAAAATATTGGTCGTCGCGATGCTCGCCGTCAGGTTGGCACATTGGCTGATCTTCAAAACTTGGCTGACGAAAAATCAAAGACTGCGGCAGCGCTTATCATCATCGGTGAAGCGGTTGCCGGCATCAACTTGAACAAGTGCGAACCGCTTGGCTCAGAAATCAAATTTTCTTCAACTTTAGAAGGACTAGCAGCATGACCTTATTGAAAACTCCAATCACATTTACCGCCAATCGTTTGCTTGATGGTGAAGCCGTATGGCTTGGTGTCAATGGCCGTTGGGTGGAAGACGTAAACTCTGCTCTGGTGATCAAAACCGAAGCAGACAAAGAGACCCAAGCTGCAATCGCGCACAAGGCAGATGCAGACAACGTGGTGGTAGAGCCATACGAAATTGATATTTCTGTTGACGGTGCAAAAATTATCCCTGTGCGTTTTCGTGAGCAAATCCGTGCAGCTGGTCCAACGTTTCGTCTCGACCTTGGCAAACAAGCCAACACAACGGCCCACGCCGCTTAAGGACATCCCCAATGTATCGTTACGATCAATTTGACCAAGAGTTCGTGTCTGCCCGTGTTGCGCAATTCCGCGAGCAGGTTCAACGCCGCGTGTCAGGCGAATTGAGTGAAGACAACTTCAAACCCATCCGCTTGCAGAACGGTGTCTATCTGCAATTGCATGCTTACATGCTGCGTGTCGCTGTGCCGTATGGAACGTTGAATTCAGCGCAAATGCGTATGCTCGGTCACATCGCGCGCAAATATGATCGGAACTACGGGCATTTCACCACACGCCAGAACATCCAGTTCAACTGGCCGAAGCTCGAAGACATTCCCGACATTCTGGAAGACCTCGCATCCGTCGAAATGCATGCGATCCAAACGTCCGGCAACTGCATACGCAACGTCAGTGCCGACCATTTTGCAGGTGCGGCGGCTGATGAAGTGGCTGATCCACGTCCTTACGCGGAAATTCTGCGCCAATGGTCTACGATACATCCTGAATTCCTCTTCTTACCACGCAAGTTCAAAATCGCGGTGATTGGTTCCCCCAATGACAGAGCTGCAATGCAGTTTCATGACATTGGTTTGGAAGTTAGGAAAAATGATGCAGGGGAATTGGGCCTGCGGGTTTACGTAGGTGGTGGTCTTGGCCGCACGCCGATGATCGGCAAGCTGGTGCGCGATTGGCTGCCTGAGGAAGACATGTTGTCTTACTGCGAAGCGATCTTGCGTGTTTACAACCTCTACGGTCGCCGCGACAACAAGTACAAAGCACGCATCAAAATTCTCGTTCACGAAACGGGCATTGATGAGTTGCGCAAAGACATTGATGCAGAATTTGAGCGCATCAAAGACAGCGTCTTGAAATTGCCCGATGAAGACGTTCGAGCAATTGAATCCTATTTCGCAGCACCAGATTTTGAATCGCTTCCTTCAACGAGCGAGACATTGGAAGCGGCTAAAATTGCAGACCCAAGCTTTGCCCGTTGGGTCAATCAAAACGTCAGCGAACACCGTGAAAATGGCTACGGCATTGTGACAATTGCGCTGAAAGGCACAGGCGAAGCACCGGGCGATGCAACGTCAGAACAGATTGACGTGATGGCCGGGCTTGGCGAAAAATATTCGTTTGATGAACTGCGTGTCAGTCACATCCAAAATGTCATTCTGCCTCATGTGAAACTGGACGATTTGAAAACCGTTTACGACGCACTTTTGGCCAACGGCATGGCATCGGCCAATGCGGACTTGATCACAGACATCATTGCTTGCCCGGGCTTAGATTATTGTGCACTGGCCACGGCGCGTTCAATTCCCGTTGCCCAAGACATTGGCGAACGATTTGCCGACCTTGATAAGCAAAACGAGATTGGAGAGTTGAAGCTTAAAATCTCAGGTTGCATCAATGCATGCGGCCATCACCATGCCGGACATATCGGTATTCTCGGCGTCGAAAAGCGTGGTGAAGAACTGTACCAAGTCACGCTTGGTGGTTCTGGCGATGAAAACGCTGCCATTGGTGAAATTGTAGGGCGCGGGTTTGCATCTGACGAAATCACTGACGCTATCGAGACTATCGTGAACGTCTATCTCACCAAACGTTTGTCAGACGACGAAATCTTCTTGGAGACCTATCGTCGTTTGGGTGCACAACCGTTCAAAGAAGCACTCTACCCAGCCAAGGATGCAGCATAATGAGCACTCTGTTTGTAAACGGCGCTGTTGCTGAAGACGTTTGGGTTCCTGTCGAAGGCGAACAACCCATTCCTGAGGGTGTGGACGTGATCGTTACGCTCGACTTGTTTAAGGCAAACCGTGACGCACTTCTGGCGCGAAACGATGGACGTGTGGGTGTCTATCTCGATACTTTGGAACCGATTGAAGAAATTGCCGATGATCTTTCGTCGATTTCTTTGATCTCGCTCAATTTCCCATCCTTCGCAGATGGGACATCTTTCTCCAAGGCGCGTTTGTTGCGCGACCGCTATTGTTTTGAGGAAGAGGTGAGAGCTGTAGGTGACATTCGCATCGACCAAGTGGCTTTCTTCAAACGCTGTGGATGTGATGCTTTGCTGGTCACTCACCAGCCAACCATCGATGCACTTATTGAAGGCAAAGACCCAAGCATTCACCTGTTCTATCAGCCAGCATTGCACGATGCCGCTTCCAACGGCGGAAAGAAATGGACACGCCGAAGCGCGTAAGGAATTCAAATCATGAAAATTCACGTTACAGACCCAAACGGAAATTCCGCTGAACTGGAAGCGCTCGAAGGCTTCCGCATCATGGAAATCATCCGCGATTGGTCATCAGAATCCGGCATTGGCATCAAAGCCGAATGCGGCGGCGCTTGTGCCTGCGCCACATGCCACGTCTATGTGGATGCTGAATGGACAGACAAACTTCACGACATGCGCGAAGATGAAGAAGATCGTTTGGATGAAGCTTTTGACGTGGAGCCAAATTCACGCCTGTCTTGTCAGTTGATCATGAGCGAAGACTTAGATGGCCTAAAAGTCACCATAGCCTCCGACGCTTCAATTCAAATCGAAACGCCAAAGGCTGCTTAATGGGAAGGGCGTTTATACGCCCTTGTCGATCAAACCTTTGATCAATGAGGTGCTGGTGCCCGACACGGTGCGACCAACTTCTTTGCCTTTTCCATTATACATGATCAGCGTCGAGCGTCGCGGAATGCGCAATTGTTTGCCAATCTTCGAACCGCGATATTTGTCCCAGTCCATTTCAACAATCGTCAAAGCTTTGTAGGGCGCACCTTTCGCTCTCAAAGAACCAATGACTCGTTTTTGCCGTGCACATGTGGAACACCAGCTGGTGTGAACACCAAGCATGAACGGTTTGCCGCTTTTCAAAAGCGAATTGTATGTTTTGACGCTGAAGTTGATGGTTTTTGCCTGCGCGGATGTGGTCATCGGCATTGCAACGAGAGCTGCAACGGCAAAAGCAAGCATAGTGCGGCGAGAGGTTTTCATTGAGGTTTCCTTATTCGAGAAGTTCAAAAACGTACTGATAAATCTTGCAGCCAGTATGGCAGGGCATCGATTGCCCATCTGTCGACGTAATGGTTGAGTTGAAAAAACAAAAACACTCCGACTAAGACAAGCAAAATTCCTGTGATCGGTTTTGCATAGCGTGAGAGGCGCGCCAATCGATCGCGATTGCGAAACAACGCTTCGCGGGAAGCTGTGGCCAACAACAAAATGACTGTAGAAACTCCCAGCGCAAACGAGATCATGATGGCGCCAGCCCAAGCGATATTGTTGCCTTGCGAGGCTAACGATATCGCACCACCGAGAGTAGGGCCAATACAGGGGCTCCAAACCGCGCCGAGAAGAAGTCCGGTTACAAACTGTCCGCGCAAGCCAGTGTCGTCCATCGTGGCTGACTTCGCTGACAGGGTGTTGGAAAAGTCGCCCGTGACGAGAGAGAACCGCGAAGACAATTGCGGAATAAGAAGAACCAGACCAAAGGCGATCATCAAAACGCTGGCAATTTGAGAAATTGTCGTGTCATCAACACCCAGTGCGGGGCCAAGCGTTGCAACCCCGAGGCCTAAGACAACGAAAGTTGCCGACAGCCCAGCACAAAGTGCTAGTGGCCCCAACCGATGTTGGTTGAGCGCAGCGATCAAAATAACGGGGAGAACGGGCAACACGCATGGGTTCAGCAAAGTCAAAAGACCAGCCAAATAGCCAAACACAAGCTCCATAGATACGGCTCCCTCAAGTTCTCAAATCTCTATGGATGATTTGTTTAATCGCTTGAACTGATATCGGCTCACAAATGCGTGAATATGGTTCGCACCTGAGATTTTTTATGAAGTGTTTTTTTGGCACTGCTCAAGCTTTGCGTGAAGAAACGCTCTTTCCTGATCGTTCTTAGACAAGCCAATAGACGTTTTCAGATCGGATGCAGCTTGCTCAAATTTCTCGATTCTTGAAAACAGGTCTGCGCGAGCCGCGAAGTAATGCTGGTAAGTGTCTAGTTCACCATCTCCATTGGCTTGGTCCAACAGTGTCAGGGCATCGTCAATTGAACGGGCATATGAAACGGCCATTGCGCGGTTGATCAAGACGACTGGTGAAGGTTGGATTTCGTAGAGCAGGTCGTAAAGCGCCAATATTTCTTGCCAGTCTGTGTCATCCCATGAAGGCGATTGGTCGTGAACGGCGCTAATGGCGGCTTGCAACTGATACGGCCCAATCCGCCGTTTTGGCAAAGTGTCCGTGAGGATTGATACGCCTTCAGTGATTTTGGCATTGTTCCACCGTGCACGATTTTGATGCTCCAGCGCGATCATGGAACCATCAGGGTTCGTTCGCGCTGTGCGCCGCGCATCATGCAAAAGCATCAATGCAAGCAGGCCAGCAACTTCGGTTTCATTTGGCAGAAGTCGAGACACGATACGTGTCAGTCGGATGGCTTCTTCGGAAAGATCTGAGCGCGTGAGACATTCACCCGAACTGGCAGAATATCCTTCATTGAAAATGAGGTACAAAACCCGCAGCACTGTCGAAAGTCGCTCCGGCAGATCTTCTTGGTCTGGAACCCGATAGGGAATTTTGACAGCTGCGATCTTTTTCTTTGCCCGCGACAAACGGCGCTGCATTGTGTCTGCACTGTCCAGATATGCGCGTGCGATGTCCTCTGTCGACAATCCGCCAAGCGTGCGCAGGGTCAATGCAACTTGTGTCTTTTCTTCCAACGCCGGATGGCAACATGTGAAAATGAGCTCCAGACGTTTGTCAGGAATGTCTCCAATGTCCATTTCGTCATTGGTTTCGTTTTCAAGATCGAACAAATAAGAAATTTCATTTTGCTTGGCGGCGAAAGACTGGCCTTTACGCAATCGATCAATCGCCTTTCGTCGTGCAACGGTAATCAACCAAGCGGCGGGAGAGTTTGGCAGTCCGTTTTTGCGCCAATGGCTCATGGCGGAAACAATTGCATCCTGCAGGCAATCTTCAGCCAGTTGAAGGTCACCAAGTGATTTCACGAGCGAAGCGAGAATGCGCCCCCATTCTTCCCGAACGGTTTTGTCAATTGTTCGTTCGAGCGTAAGTGGAGGCAGCATTGTTCTGGTTCAGACTAGCTTTAGTTGTCCCAAACAACCACGGGTCGCACCTCAATCCGCCCGTGCGCAGCGGTGGGTATCATCGCCGCATATTCGAGCGCTTCGTCAATGTCCTTGCAGTCCAGAAGATAATAGCCACCCAATTGTTCCTTCGTTTCAGCAAATGGCCCATCCATGGTTTCAGTCTTGCCGCCACGAACAGAAACGGTTGTTGCTGTTTCAGTTCCCTGCAGTGCATCGCCTGAAACGAATTTGCCGTCGGCACGGACTTTTTCCGTAAATGCGCCATAGCTTTGCATATAGGCACCAAATTCATGTGTGCCCGGTTGCGGTTCGGAATTAGGTGCAGAGTAAATGAGACAAATAAATTGCATGGTTTCGTTCCTTGTTTAAGCCAGCAGCAACATGCTCCTGTACATACCAGACGAACGAGATACTGCGAAACGGACACAGCAGCAGATTTTATTTCCGCGCAAACAAAAAGGCCAGATGATCTCTCATCCGGCCTTTAGCTATTTGATGTCCGACACTGTTTACAGTGAGTAATACATGTCGAATTCCACTGGGTGTGGAGTCATTTCGTAACGTGCGTTCTCTTCTTCTTTCAGTTCGATATAGGCTTCGATCTGATCGGCTGTGAACACACCACCTTCCAAGAGGTAAGCATGGTCTTTACGGCATGCATCCATTGCTTCGCGCAGTGAACCACAAACGGTTGGAATCTTTTTGAGCTGCTTTGGCGGCAGGTCGTAAAGATCTTTGTCCATTGGCTCACCCGGATGGATTTTGTTTTTAATCCCGTCAAGACCAGCCATAAGCATTGCTGCAAATGAAAGGTATGGGTTTGCCATTGGGTCAGGGAAACGAACTTCCATACGCTTGCCTTTAGGGGAAGCAACGTGCGGAATGCGGCAAGACGCTGAACGGTTCTTTGCGGAGTAAGCCAAAAGAACTGGAGCTTCGTAACCAGGAACCAAACGCTTGTACGAGTTGGTTGATGGGTTCGTGAACATGTTCAAAGACTTGGCATGCTTGATGATACCGCCAATGTAGTACAGGCAGGTTTCAGACAGGCCAGCATATTGATCGCCAGCAAACAAAGGCTTGCCGTCTTTCCAGAGTGACTGGTGCACGTGCATGCCCGTGCCGTTGTCGCCATAAACAGGCTTCGGCATGAATGTGGCCGTTTTGCCATAAGCATGTGCAACGTTTTGGACTGCATATTTGTACAACTGCACTTCGTCCGCTTTGCGTGTCAGTGTGTTGAACAGCATGGAAAGTTCGTGCTGTGCAGCAGCCACTTCGTGGTGGTGCTTTTCGACAGGTACGCCCATTTTGCCCAATGTTGTCAGCATTTCAGAACGGATGTCTTGCGCGCTATCCACTGGGTTGACGGGGAAGTAACCGCCTTTTGTGCGTGGACGGTGGCCCATATTGCCAACTTCGTAGTCAGCGTCTGTGTTCGTTGGCAATTCATCTGAATCAACTTCGAAACCAGTTTTGTATGGATCAGAAGAGAATTTCACATCGTCAAAGATGAAGAATTCAGGTTCTGGGCCGAAATAAGCCGTATCGCCGAAACCACCAGATTTGATGAACGCTTCAGCGCGCTTGGCCGTCATGCGCGGGTCACGTGCGTAACCTTCGCCAGTGTCTGGCTCAAGAATGTCGCAGAAGATTGCCATTGTGGAATGGGCGTAGAATGGATCCATGTACGTGGTTTCCAGATCAGGCATCAAAACCATGTCTGAATCGTTGATCGCTTTCCAACCTTCGATGGAAGAACCGTCAAACATCGCACCGTCTGCAAACAGGTCTTCATCGACCTGGCTCTGGTGAATGGTCACGTGTTGCATTTTACCACGTGGATCGGTGAAACGCAGGTCGAGATACTCGACGTTGTCGTCTTTCATCTTTTTCAGAATATCATTGGCGGTTGTCATTTTAGTCCTTCCTGACTGAATAAAGCCTAATAGAAATATGTGTGGTTAAACGGCTTCTGCGCCGGTTTCACCTGTACGGATGCGGATAACCTGTTCAACAGGCGATACGAAAATTTTGCCATCGCCGATGCGGCCCGTTTCGGCAGCTTTGCGAATGGCTTCAATGGCGGCGTCAACCTGATCGTCGTTGAGAACAACCTCGATTTTCACTTTGGGCAGAAAATCAATGACGTATTCAGCACCGCGATACAGTTCAGTATGTCCTTTTTGACGGCCAAACCCCTTGGCTTCCAAAACGGTGATACCCTGCAAACCAACTTCCTGAAGTGCTTCTTTCACTTCGTCGAGCTTGAACGGCTTTATGATCGCTTCGATTTTTTTCACGAAATCTGATCCTTATTCTTGAGAACGTTGATCGCTTGCAAAGGGAATTTTCGAACGCAGTCCCCAAACTCGCGATGCAAACGGCTTTGCATGTGCCATGCCAGTTTTTTCAATATCGACGCTGTTTTGACATTTTTTGAGCAGTTGCAAAGAAAAACATGGAAGATTTGGCTGGTTTTGAACTGAAAATTGAATTTTGAAGCCACAAACAGTCCAAAAATGCGAATTTTAGAGAACTGCTCGATA
>CALHHQ010000008.1 GCA_938030645.1 uncultured Rhizobiaceae group bacterium | reverse complement strand
TGTTTGTTGTTCTGGTTTTTGCAGGTCTATTTGTACTTGCATTGTGGTCTCTGGCGGGGTTCTGGGCTTTTCCAAATGCCCTTCCACAAAATCTCACTTTGACCAATTGGACACGGGTCTTTCCGTCCATTGTTTCGCCGTTGACAACAACACTCCTGACTGGGTTCTTTGCCACAGCCATTGCCATAATTTTGTCGCTTGCTTGTTTGGAACGAGAGGCAAGAGCAGGCAATAAAACTGGAACAAACGCATTGTTCTTGATCTATCTGCCACTCATCGTTCCCCAAGTCAGTTTCGTGTTTGGTCTTCAAGTGTTTTTCCTATGGCTCGGTCTTGATGCCACATGGTTTGCACTGGTCTTTGTCCATCTGATTTTTGTTCTACCCTATGTGTTTTTGTCCCTATCAGACCCTTGGCGCGCTTGGGACAAACGGTATCAGTTCATGGCATTTGGATTGGGTGCATCGTCCAATAGGGTGTTCTGGAAAGTACGTCTTCCCATGTTGTTGAAGCCCGTACTGGTTGCAACTGCGGTGGGCTTCGCAGTCTCGATCGGGCAATATTTGCCAACGATATTGATTGGCGCTGGTCGCTTGCCAACGATTACTACAGAAGCCGTCGCACTGGCCTCCGGCGGCAATCGTCGCATTGTCGGCGTCTATGCGTTCTTGCAAATGCTTCTGCCGTTCTTGGCATTTGCATTGGCGGCAGGAATTCCAGCCTTGCTGTTTAAAAACAGGAAGGGCATGAGATCTACACCATGACAGGCCTTTCACTTCAAAATGTTCAAATCTCTCTTCAGGACAAACTGCTGCTGGACATCAACGCGGTGGTTGAACCAGGCGGCACTTTGACGGTGATGGGTCCAAGTGGCGTCGGAAAGTCTTCCTTGCTGGCTTACATCGGTGGGTTTCTTGATCCTGCATTTTCAGCGGTTGGAAAGGTTGTATTGAACAGCCAAGATATTTCCGCTTTACCAGCACAAGCGCGTGGCACAGGGATCCTGTTTCAAGACCCGTTGTTGTTTCCCCATATGTCTGTAGGTGAAAACCTGCTCTTTGCGGTGCCGCAAAATGTAAAAGGTTTAGAGCGTTCTCAACACGTGGATGAAGCGCTGACCCGTGTGGGGCTAGAAGGTTATTCAACCCGCGACCCTGCTACACTTTCTGGTGGCCAAAAAGCGCGTGTGGCACTCATGCGTGTTTTGCTGTCGCAACCCTCAGTGCTGTTGCTTGATGAACCATTCTCAAAATTGGATGCTGATCGAAGAAGTCAAATTCGCGAGTTGGTTTTCGCGGAAGCCAAGCAACAAAACCTGCCGACAATATTGGTGACCCATGATGAAGATGATGCAATGGCTGCGGGGGATCAGCTCATTCGGCTGACGCAGTCTTAGGTGTGTCCAATCAGCTCAAATTTGCAGACATGACGCTGCAGAGCGGCGTCGGCCAACTGCCAATATTTGATGTTCTGTCTGACATTCAAAATGCATTAAGCCAAAGCTCTAACCTTGTGATCATTGCACCGCCGGGCGCTGGTAAAACCACGATCGTTCCTTTGGCGTTGTTGGATGCTGCATGGCGCAAAGGGCGCAAAATTCTGGTGTTGGAACCAAGGCGATTGGCCGCGCAAGCGGCTGCCCATCGCATGGCCTCCTTGTTGGGCGAGGCGGTCGGCGCACGGGTCGGCTATCGCGTGCGGTTCGACACCAAGGTCAGCAGTCAGACAATCATAGAAGTTGTTACCGAAGGTGTCTTCACACGTATGTTGACAGCAGACCCATCATTAGAAGATGTGGCGTGTGTGCTGTTCGACGAGTTCCATGAGAGAAGTCTTGATGGTGATGTGGCGCTTGCGCTTTGCCTCGATCTTCAACACGGATTGCGTGAAGATCTAAGACTAGTTCCCATGTCGGCAACAATTGATGGTGGGCGGGTTGCAACTTTGCTCGCAGCAGATGTGATTGAAAGCAAAGGGCGTTCGCACCCTGTTGAAATTGACTATTCTCCGCGCAAACCAGAAGACCGGCTGGAGCCGTTCGTGACAGCCGCTGTGCAAGGCGTTCTAAACGAAAAAAGTGCAATAGGTATTCTGGTGTTCTTACCAGGACAGGCAGAGATTCACCGCGTTGCGCGACTGCTCAAGGAACGCAATCTGAACGGTGCTTCCGTGCACATGTTGTACGGAGCGTTGCCACAAAAAGAGCAGCAGGCAGCAGTTCAACCAATCCAATTGGGCGAACGGCGTATTATCCTCGCGACTGATATTGCTGAAACATCTCTCACCATAGATGGTGTCGACTGTGTGATCGATTGCGGTCTGTCCCGTCAGCCACGTTTTGAACCAGCTACCGGCTTCACCCGCCTTGAAACCAACCGCGTTTCGCTGGCATCTGCAGATCAAAGGGCAGGTCGTGCTGGTCGGACCGCACCAGGTCGTGCTGTTCGGTTGTGGAACAAAGGGCAAAATTCTGCACTTCCCAAACAATCATTGCCTGAAATTCTGAACACAGATCTTTCTGGCTTCGTGCTCAATTTGCTGGATTGGGGTGTGAGCGACGTGTCGCTTTTGAAATGGATGGATCAACCACCTGAACCATTGTTGAACGAAGCCAAACTTCTGCTCACACGCTTTGACGCAATAGATGGGAATGGAAAGATCACCCGTCATGGTCGTGCGATCAACACTTTGGCATTCTCGCCTCGCTTGGCGCATATGATCGTGAAATCGGCGAAATATGGCAGCACCACATGCGAGCAAGCCGTATTTATAGCGCTGCTTTTGCAGGAGAAAGGTGTTGGTGGGAACAGTCCAAACTTGGAAGAAAGAGTACAAAACTGCCGCAATGGAAATGATCGTCGTGCGGCGAAATTTGGGAAGTTGTCGAAGCGTGTTGCTGGGGGCATCGTCCAAACATCATCTCACACGGACGAGCAATCGCCATCAATCGGTGCAATGTTGGCGTTCGCATTTCCGGATCGAGTCGCTGCAAAAATGTCTTCAAATGTAGATGGGTTTACGCGCTATAAATTAGCGAACGGAACTGGTGCTGAAATCGAGACAGACACCAATCTGGCAGCTGAGCCCTTCATTGTGGTAGCAGACACAGTCGGTCGCGCAGGTAAGGCCCGAATTGTTTCGGCGGCCCCAATCACCAAAAATGAGATTGAATACATCTTTGACAATGAAATTTTAATCGAGACCAACGCGCGTTTCGATGTTTCGAAGAAACAGTTCACAGCAGAACAAGTGCACAAACTGGGTGAACTGCACCTGTCAAAGCCGAAAAATATAAAGCCTGACGAAACGATTGTTCTAAAGGCTTTGATTGATGCTGTGACAGAGCACGGAGTTGAGATACTGCCGTGGCGTGCGGAGGATGAAGATCTAAGACATCGCCTGCAATTGTTGCATCGGGTTGATCCTGACACATGGCCGGATGTATCGGAGGCTGAGTTGCTGGACACTTT
>CALHHQ010000007.1 GCA_938030645.1 uncultured Rhizobiaceae group bacterium | reverse complement strand
CTCCCAGCCGTAGAGCGTCAGACATACAAATCCAATTGCAACGATCAACAGAAAGCTGAGAGCTGTTCCAAGAACCAATTTCACAAGTGCTTTCACGCGAGTTTTCCAAATCTATGGAGTTTTCATACCCTGACCTTTCATCAATTTGCGCATTTTTTTGCGCAAGGCGATGTTGAGGATATCTTTGAATGAAAAGCGTGTAAGCGGATTTGTCACCTGCTGCAACAGCTACGCCATACTGCGCTTGAATTCGTGGTCCCAGAACTTCGGTAGGCGCTTCAGTGTTTCATGCCATAACAGTCGCAGCAGCGGGATCTCTACGACCCAGTCAATTGAAAGCTGTTGAGAGAAAGAAAGTGGTGAAACCTAGGGAGATACCCTTTTTGTGTCGAAGTTCTCAAAGGTGGGTCTGCCAAGCATAGAATCACAGGTAACTCTGTGCAGAACACTCTGTATGGCAACGATGGGGTGATTTTAGAATGCATACAGCAACAATGACACACTTACAGGTGACAGCGCAGCTAATGTTCTTAATGGTTCTATCGGGATTTACCGTTTGAACGGTGAGTGTGTGGCCGATCTGCTCATTGGTGGAGGAGGTAGTTATTCACTCAACGGTGTCTCAGACGATGATATTCTGTCGTGCTCTGGTGGTGCTGACCGCTTCATTTTCGACATCGCGAACTTCGGAAATGATACGATTACCGACTTCGCCAACGGGTCAGAACGAATGGATATGCGCGCATTAGATCTGAGTTTTTCTGATCTGACTATCACACAATCGGGAGGTGATACCGTGATCTCAGTGAATGGTGCTACAGATACGATCACGCTTGAAAACATCACAACGATAATCGATGCCTCGGACTTTATATTTTAGTTAGTCCAAGGCCTAGGCAATAATTGCCGCTATGCTGGTAATACCCATCAGAGTTGTAGCAATCAATAAAACTGACATCACGATTAGCGTTTGCATGTTTGTGCGGTTGCGGTTCTCTGCAATGACGTGACCAGCCGTAATTTGGATATTCGTATCCTGTGTCATGATTTTAGCCCCAGAATTTTCCATGATGCCAAAAATGCACTTAAGTGTGCGCGCAGCATGGAGAAAACGTGGCTGAACGGTGATTTTTGGTTAACAGATGGTTAACAGTCTATGCTGGTAGCCATTCCAGCGGCACATGTTTCGGTTGGGCGGCAACACGTTTCAACCAAGCTGATATGCCACTGCGTCCCTTTAAATCAAAGCCGCCTTGTTCAGCGCTGTGCGTATATGCGTAAAGTGCAATGTCGGCCACGCTGTAATGATCACCAGCGAGGTAGGGCGTTTTCAGCAAATGAGTTTCCATGACATCGAGCGCCTTGTTGCCACTTTCTAGCAATGGCCCCAAAATCTCTGGAGTGCGAAGGTGTTCGCGGTCTTTGTATTTCAAATTGGCAGCGCGGGTGGCAACCGAACCTTCATGAAAATTCTGTTCGAAGAACATCCACTGAAACATGCGTGCCCGAGTGAGCTTGTCTTCGGGTACGAATTGAGTGCCCTCCGCGAAGTAGAGAAGAATTGCGTTGGATTCTGACAAAAACTGTCCATCCTCAAACTCGACAAGCGGTACTTTTGCAGTGGGGTTCTTGCGTTTAAATTCATCACTCTTTGTGAACTCATCGCCGCCATCATATTCCACGCCAATATGTTGAAATGGAATTTCCAATTGTGCGAGCAGCAGCCGCACTTTGTAGGAATTTCCAGAAGATGGCATTGAATAGAGGGTAATCATTTTGGAACTGCGTCTTTCACTTGCGCTTTGTGCGGAGTGAGCCTAGTTTCGCGCCGCTCACGACCGGCAAAACGTTGGTTGTTTAATCGAATCTAGGAGACTGATACCATGGCATTTCTTGCCGATATACTCTCACGCGTCAAACCTTCAGCAACCATCGCGGTCAGCCAGAAGGCGAGAGAGCTAAAATCGCAGGGTATGGATGTGATCAGCCTCGGGGCTGGTGAACCAGACTTCGACACGCCGGACAATATTAAACAAGCTGCCAAGGACGCGATTGATCGCGGCGAAACCAAATATACTGCAGTGGCTGGTATTGTTGAGTTGCGTGAAGCGATTGCTGCAAAGTTTCAGCGAGAAAATGGTCTGACCTATTCCCCAGCGCAAATTATAGCTGGCACGGGCGGCAAACAGATTTTGTTCAACGCCTTTATGGCAACGTTGAATGCTGGTGATGAAGTGATCATCCCGCGTCCGTATTGGGTGAGTTATCCTGAAATGGTTGCGCTTTGCGGTGGCGAGAGTGTCTTCCTCGACACGACCACTGAAAGTGATTTTAAAGTCACGGCTGAAGCGCTTGAAGCCGCTATTACACCGCGCACGAAATGGTTCATGTTCAACTCTCCGTCAAACCCATCAGGTGCGGCCTACTCGCGTGTTGAGTTGAAAGCACTGACCGATGTTTTGATGAAGCACCCACATGTTTGGGTGTTGTCAGATGATATGTATGAACACCTTGTGTATGGTGAATTCGAGTTCACAACACCTGCACAAGTTGAACCCGGCCTTTACGACCGTACCTTGACGATGAACGGCGTTTCGAAATCTTATTCCATGACAGGTTGGCGTTTGGGCTATGCAGGTGGTCCGCTGGAACTGATTAAGGCTATGGATATGATCCAAGGTCAGCAAACATCTGGCACAAGCTCTGTAACCCAATGGGCAGCTGTTGAAGCGCTTAATGGACCGCAGGATTTTCTCGAAGAGCGCAAAGCAGCGTTTGAAGAGCGTCGTGATCTCGTTGTTTCGATGCTCAACCAAGCAAATGGCTTGCATTGCCCTAAACCGGACGGTGCATTTTATGTCTT
>CALHHQ010000006.1 GCA_938030645.1 uncultured Rhizobiaceae group bacterium | reverse complement strand
CTGGCGGGTTGCGGGTCTTCGCCTTTATCAATGCCGCCCTGGGGCATTTGCCATCGTTTTTCAGAACCGGAATATTCGGTGTTGGTTTCTGACATACGATGGCCGACCCAAACTTTGTTCTGATCGTTCAGCACCATGATGCCAACACAAGGTCGGTAGCCCAAATGACTAAAATCGGACACTGGAAACTATCTCTTAAAGTCTTTGACAAGATTGCTTGCAGGAACAATCAGAATACCGCGCTTTTGAGCGTTTATTGCCCAAGCTTTGATGACAGCAATCGTGTCGGGGAACGCAGTCGCTGTGCCAACAGCATAGCCTTGTTGTTTGGCCAAACCTTCTAATGCGCTCAATTGACTGCGAATAAAATTGGCATCGCGACGTGAATCGATAACTGCGTTGCCTCGCAGGTAAGGAAGGCGAATATCATTGGCGATTGCGATCGCTATACTGCTGTCGACGGAACCGTCATCAAAAAAAGCCAATCCGCGATTCTTGATCTCTTGCAAAATTGGACGAATCTTAGTGTCTTTGTTGGTGAGGCCAGCGCCGAGATAATTAGTGACCAGTGGATAGTTCGTCATGCGGCCAAGTGACCAGCGCAAATTTCCAAGATTCTCACCTACGCTTGCTTTGCTCGTCAGGGTCTGAGGGCCGGGATCAATCGTTGGATATCCAAGTGGCTCCATTGGCAATTGAAGTGACACTTCATGGCCTTCACGGCGTGCAACTTGCATCCACCTTTGCAGTGAATTTCCAAAAGGAGAGAAACCAAGTGTGATTTCCGAGGGCAGTTCTTTGATCGCGCTTTGTGTCCCTGTCTGGCTCAAACCCAAGCCACCGACGATTATTGCGACGCGGTTTGCACCAATATTGCCGGAAGACTGTGAATAAGCATCAAGAGGGCGCATGCCGCCTTGGGACACACGTGGCAAAGGGCCGAATTCTGATTGTTCTACAAGATCTTTGATCGCAATGCCGGGTGTTCGGTTTGAACGCGGCACAGCCAATGGTTTAAAAGCCGGATTGTCTTTCACAACGGCAGTGCGTTGCGGCGTTGAATCGGAATCCAGTGGTTCGAGCGGCGACAATGGTTTGAAGGCAGAACCCGGTGTGTCGATGTTGTCGGAAGGTGGTTCCAACGTGTCAAACTGTTCCGTTTTTACAATCGTCTTGATTTCGGTTTCAGAACCGAGTGCTACGACTTCTTTTTCTTCAGTGCGGGCATCAATGAACACGTAAGCAGCAAGACTGAGCGCACCAAGGCCTAGCGCACCCAATGCGGGCGCGCGCCATTTGCTGAAGTCAGGCTTTTCTTTCTTCTGGCCAAGTGGCTTGTGAAGATCACTCATAGCGAATCACACCATGCAAAAACGGGCGAACAACGTGTCGCATGCCCTACATCTTAAGGTCAACGACACGCAATCCACAGGGTGATCCGTTTAAACTCGTTTACAGTTTGCTGATGCGCCTTTTACGGCGTCTACATTCGGCGGGAATGCGTCGTCTTTCTTCACGCCTCGAATAAGGTCCATCGCAAACTTCAATTGCACATCATCCTTCGGGTCCGGTGGAACATAAGCGATGGAACCCGAACCTGAATCATCCTGTGATTCACCGGAGATCGAATTGCGAAGGCTGGATTCACCTCTTGCTTCAACGCGGCCTTGAAGTTCTGCTGGAAGCGGTTGGTTGACCTGAATGTCTGGGTCGATGCCCTTGCCCTGAATAGAGCAACCGCTTGGTGTGTAATAGAGAGCCGTCGTTAAACGCAACGCACCGTTGCTGCCCAAGGGGATAATTGTTTGAACGGAACCTTTGCCAAAGGAACGGCTGCCGATCACTGTCGCACGGCGGTGGTCTTGCAACGCACCAGCAACAATTTCAGATGCACTTGCTGAACCGCCATTCACCAAAATGACGACTGGTTTGCCTTTTGTCAGGTCACCTGGCGTGGCGCTTTTGCGTTCGACGTCGTTTTTATCGCGACCACGTGTGGAGACGATTTCGCCACGTTCGAGAAATGCGTCAGATACGCTGACCGCTTGGAACAGAAGCCCGCCCGGGTTCAAGCGAAGATCGAGCACATAGCCCTTGAGTTTATCGTCAGGCACTTCTGCTCGGATTTTCTTGATCGCCGTTTCCAAACCTTCATAGGTTTGCTCGGTGAAGCTGTTGACGTCGAGATAGCCGATATCGTCACCTTCGACGCGGAATTTTACAGACTTCACAACAATCGTGGCGCGTACGATTTTGATCTTGATGGGCTTGTCTGCCCCTTTACGGATGATGGTCAATTCGATGGATGTGTTGACCAGCCCGCGCATTTTCTCAACGGCTTGTTGAAGTGACAGACCGCGAATGTTTTCGCCATCAATTTGGCTCACAAGATCGCCCGCCAAAACTCCAGCTTTGGCAGCAGGTGTATCGTCAATTGGTGTGATCACTTTGACCAACTCGTTTTCCATGGTCACTTCAATGCCGAGACCGCCGAACTCACCTTTGGTCTGCGTGCGCATAGCGTCGCTTTCTTTCGGGTCGAGGTAAGAGGAATGGGGATCAAGGGATTGCAGCATGCCGTTAATGGCACTTTTGATCAGAGCATCGTCTTTCGGCTCGGTCACATATTGTGAACGCACACGTTCAAAAATGTCGCCAAAAATGTCCAGCTGGCGATAAGTGTCTGAACCAGCAGCCGTGGCAGATGACGTAAACGATGTCATCTGGCTAATTGAAACCATGGCAAATGCGCCCAATGCCACGCCGGTTGCTAAAAACGAAAGTCTACGAATCATCACTTGGTCCTTCACTTGTGCGCACCGCCCACCATGGGGTCGGATCAAACACCTTACCATCTTTCCTGAACTCTACATAAAGAACGGGTCTATTGGAACCAACTTCCAACGGAACTGCGGCAGCAATGCGAGTGGCGCCCATTCTGCCCACTGGCTCGCCCGCCAAAACAAACCGTCCTGTTTCCACATTGATCTCTGAGAGGCCGGACAAGACCACGTGGTAGCCTTCGCCCCCGTTCAAAATGAGTAATTGTCCATAAGATCGGAACGGGCCTGCATATACAACCCAGCTGTCTGCAGGAGCGCGAACGCGGGCATTGGGACGCGTGGCATAAGCAAGGTTTTGGTTGATAGAACCGACAGAATTTCGACTGCCATAGGTGTAGAGTTGAATGCCCTGCACTGGCAAAGGCAGTGCTCCTTTTGCTGAACTGAACGCAATTGCAGGCTCAATTCGTGCATTATTTGATGTTTCAGGGTCTAAAGCGGCTAATTTTTGATCATTTGAGTTATTTTGACCCTGTTTTAGCTTTTTGCGCGCTTGCGCTAGTCTTTCCTGTTCTTGTTGTTTCCGGCGATCATCAGCCTCTTGAGCGGCCTTTGCGGCGGCGGCTGCAGATGCAATTTCCGTCTCCAATTTTCGGATCAATTCTTCCATTGAAGTGGCTTCTCGGCCCAATTCAATTGCTCGTTTAGCCTCTGCTTCAAGATCTTGGTTGGACTTTGCAAACAGTTGTTTCTTTTCGTCGATCAGCAGTGACAATCGCGTTTCATCTTCGGCT
>CALHHQ010000005.1 GCA_938030645.1 uncultured Rhizobiaceae group bacterium | reverse complement strand
ACCAATTTGGCTCGACGAAATCAACAAAATTGTGGGGCGCAATTGCGATACTGAAAGGTCTTCATCACGAAACGACCGAAACAAATCGTTGACCCTGTTGAGGTGGAGTTTCTGCAGGGCCTGCAAAACATTGGGCTGAAGCCATCCAACTATTTGCCACCTCCCCTTCTCTTTTCAGGTTGGTGTCCAGAACGTTGCGAACTTGTGTGACAATTTGCGCGAATTCAACGGCATCCCCCGAAATGCTCCCTGCACCATCCTCACCAAAGGTCCAAACCGAGCCAGATGGCGCCTTGAGTTCCAATTTGGGCATCTGTTCAGGAATGGGCAGTCCTTGAACCTTGTGTGACCAACCGAACGTATTGACGCCCAACACAACAACATTCTTGATCCGGTCACTTTCGGGTCGAACACGGCCAAAGAGATCAAAAACCGCTTGTCCGTGCGCCCAAGTCTCCATTTGACGCGCTGTCATCGACGAGCGCACAGACATATCTGGCCCGGTCCAAGGAACCCGCAATTTGGGATCGAGGTCTGACCATCTTTCAGACATTTTGGTGCTAAATTTACGCCAGACATCAAACAATTGGCGTCCATGGAGCTTGATCACGCTATTTTCAATCGGCCGCATACTGCCTGCTTGAAGTCCGACCGCTACTTTCTGAAGACGCTTTCGGAAAGATCGTTCATCGGTCAGTGACCAATCAGCCATTTCGTTCCAAAAATGCAAATGCACAAAAATATCATTCAACGTCCAGTTCTTGAATTGAGTAGGCATTTTCCATTCCGATTCCGAAATACCTGAAACCTCGTTCGCCAAAACGTCACATTCTTCTCTAAAATCCAAAGACTGTTGCATATTTCCCAATCCACAAACTTAATTGTGTCGCGGAGGTAAAGTTGGTGAACAATGGCCTTGGAGTAACTTCAAAGTCCAGTTGTATTGATCTAACAGTTAACGCAAATTAACCAATACGAACCGGGCAAACCGCTCGATTCGCGTGCGCAAATGCAAACCAGTGAAAGTCCTGAAAGCAAAACCTTGATGCGAAATTTGGTTCAAACCAGTTCGGTGGCTTTATTATTAGCTCTTTCAGCAACATCTGCTGTGAGCGCAGAGGACATCAACACTGCACTCGCCCGCGCATATAAAAGCAATCCAACACTCAACATTCAACGCACGCAAGTTCGAGCGGTCGACGAAAGTCTTCCTCAAGCAAAAGTGCCATTTCGACCCAATATATTCGTCAGTGCCAATGTTGGCGTATCACGCACGGTGTTTAGATCTGCTCAAACTGGAAATGGTGCAAACAATCTGTCGCCCATTGGAATTGGCATCACAATTGACCAAAGCATTTTCCGTGGCTTTCGAACTATTAACACGATCAGAGCCGCAGAAGCGAACATCCGCGCCAGCCGTGAAGCCCTTCGCAATGTGGAACAAGATATATTGTTCAACGCAGCAACAGCCTATGCAGATGTGATCTTGGCCAAACAGACGGTCGGAATTCGAAACCGCGATATCACTTTTCTCAGAGAACAAGTGCGCTCTTCTCAAGCACGGCTAGATGTGGGCGAAGGCACACGAACAGATTTGGCTCAAAGCCAAGCCCAAGCTGCTTTAGCGCGCGCTCAGCTCAGCACGGCTCAGGCGCAACTTGATGCCGCAAACGCCGCATATCGTCAGGTCATAGGTCGTTCACCAAGCGGATTGCGCGATCCGCGTCCGCCAGTGCATCTCTATCCAGCCAATCTCAATCGTGCTTTGGAAATTGCAGCCGTTGAACACCCAGCGACAAAAGCGACACAACATTTAGTCGACTTGGCAGCTTTCAATGTAAAAACGACTGAGGGTGAACTTTTGCCCACGGTTTCACTGCGCGGCAATGCCAGCCAAAATTTCAATTCACAGAGTCAAGGCGACCGTAGCAGCAGCGCTTCTGCAACCATTAATCTCAACGTGCCGCTTTACCAAGGTGGTGGTGTCGCTTCTCGCATTCGCCAAGGCAAAGAAACACTTGGGCAACGCCGCTTGGAGGTCGATCAATCGCGCGATCAAGTGCGAAACAGCGTTGTATCGTCTTGGACGACACTTGTGAGCGCTAGAGCCACGATCCAATCCAACCAAGCGCAAGTCAATGCAGCCAATCTCGCTCTTGAAGGTGTGATTGAGGAACGCAATGTGGGGCAGCGCACGCAATTAGAAGTTCTGCAGGCGCGCAGTGCAGTTTTGTCTGCTCAGCTTCAACTTGTGAATGCCAAACGCAACCGCATTGTAGCAGGATACGCGCTCTTATCTTCCATCGGACGGTTGAGTGCTGCAAAACTGCGGTTGCCAGTGCGCCTTTACAAACCAAAAGAGCATTACAACAAAGTCAAAGACCTTTGGTTCGGCCTGCGCACTCCAACGGGCCGATAAGCTTTACAGCGGCAGCCTGACAACAATTCCTGCATTGACGATAACGCTGGTCCGACCTGAATCTGGATCGTGAATATTCAAACCACCCAGCACCGCCTTTGGTGTGACTTGTCCATAAGGCAACTCTTGAGCTACGGCATCGAGGTCAATGGCATCAGGGCTCTGTGATGCGAGGTTGAGTTCGATTTGCATCGTTTCAGGGTCAATTCCCAAACTCTTAAACAAAATGATCGATGAATGATG
>CALHHQ010000004.1 GCA_938030645.1 uncultured Rhizobiaceae group bacterium | reverse complement strand
ATGTCCTCCCGCCTTTTCCAAGAGGTGCGCGAGAAACACGGGCTCTGCTATTCTATCTATGCATTTCATTGGGGATTTTCTGACACCGGCCTGTTCGGGATTCATGCCGCAACAGAAAATGCCGACATTCCAAAACTCATTCCCGTCATTTTGGAACAATTGCGTTTGGCTGGTGACGAAATACGCCAGGAAGAACTTGATCGCGCACGCGCTCAAATCAGTGCAGGCCTAATGATGAGCTTGGAAAGTCCAGCATCCCGTGCAGGACAAATTGCCCGTCAGATTTTGTTGTTTGGGCGCCCAATATCCAATGAGGAATTGATGGAACGGTTGAATGCCCTCACCGCAGAGCGTCTTCGTGACCTATCCGCGCGATTGTTTACTGAGAGCGTACCCACAATTGCTGCAATTGGCCCCGTGTCTCATGTTCCCGGACAGAGTGAGATTGCAAGCGTGCTGGGCGCACCAATGACAATCGCTGCGCAATAGGTCGCATTCAATGAAGCTCCTTAGGTTGTCATCTTCCGAGGCCGGACCTGAAGACATTTACACCGATCGGTTGTTTTTACGCCGTCCAAAACTCTCCGATTTTGACCAATGGGCGGATCTTCGACATCAAAGTGCAGGTTTTTTGCAACCGTTTGAACCGCGTTGGACCCATGACGAACTTTCACGCAGCAGCTTTAAAGCGCGCTTGCGTCGTCAAGAAGCGGACATCAACAGTGGTCGCGGACTGCCTTGGTTTGTATTTAACAATGGCCGTGAATCGACTTTGATGGGCGGTTTGACCTTGAGCAATATTCGTCGAGGCGTCGCGCAAACGGCGACCCTTGGATATTGGATGGGCGAACCATTTGCAGGCCTTGGCTATATGAGTGAAGCGGTTACAGCTGTTTGTGCTTCCGCATTTGAAGTTCACAGATTGCACCGCGTGGAAGCATCGACAGTGCTGGACAATTCTCGCTCCCAGAGATTGCTCACCAAATGCGAATTTGAGAAAGAAGGCGTCGCCAAATCGTATTTAAAAATCAACGGCCAATGGGCGGATCATATTCTTTTTGCGCGCATCAGCGAGATGGACTGAGACTTTCATACTCTTAACTTTGTGAAATTGCTCAATTAAGCACTGCACGAGCGTTGGGTCATGTTTACGTTTGAACCGTTGTCGCGTATCAAAATAATGACACTTTTGAATACGAAATGGCACTTATGGGCTGCGGTACATCTTTAAAAATCAACATGATTGCGCTGTGCCGTGCTTTTCTCGCGATTGCGCTCTATTTCTGTGTTTTGCTTCAGGCCAATGCTCTGGAACCCGTCGATGTAAACATCGACAATCCAGCTATTGATTTAAGTGGCGTCTATGAAGAATACACCAGCGCGGGTGGTGGAATTCGCGTCAAAACAGCGCCTGACGCCAACGGTGTGGTCAGCCGCATCGAAGTGCGCAGCGACAAAGTGCAAAGCAGTGGCAAATGGATCGCTTTCGCCTTAGCCAACAATTCTGAAAGTCAGATTGACCGGCTGATTGTTGCGCCTCATTTTCGCCTCGCAAATTCTGGATTTCTTTGGCCCGACCTTGGCAGTGACCGCATCGTAGGCATTACACCGAGCGAAGGTTTTGCCCTTGATCGACAATCATCCAGCGATTCCGATGTTTTTAGGATAACGCTGAACCCCGGCACCGTTGTGACCTTCGTTGCAGAACTGGCCTCCGATGATTTGCCACAACTCACTGTCTGGGAGCCAGATGCCTACAAAGATGCGGTTAACAGCTATACGCTTTACGAAGGCATCGTCTTGGGCATTGCAGGTCTATTGGCTCTGTTTTTGACAATTTTGTTCGTTGTCAAAGGGTCAGCCATGTTTCCGGCAACTGCCGCTTTGGCTTGGGCGGTCCTGGCCTATATCTGCGTGGACTTCGGTTTCATCGGAAAAATCGTTGCTTTGGAACCCGGTGACTTGAACATTTGGCGTGCGGGTACAGAAGTGTCTCTTGCCGCCAGTTTGCTGGTTTTTCTTTACGCCTATTTGCATTTGAACCGTTGGAACACGCGGTACAACTATCTTGTGATGATCTGGCTTTTGGGTCTTTTGGCACTGTTTGGAACAGCCATTATTTCACCTCCGCAGGCTGCAGGTATCGCCCGCATTTCATTCGCTGTTTTGGCTGGTCTTGGTTTGCTGCTTATTCTGGGTCTGGCCATTCGCGGGTTTGATCGTGCAATTCTCTTGATCCCCACATGGATCCTCACACTGACATGGGTTGCAGCCGCTTGGCTGACCGTTACAGGACAACTGGACAACGATATTATTCAACCGGCCTTGGGCGGCGGACTGGTTCTTATCATTCTGTTGATTTCGTTCACGGTGATGCAACATGCATTTGCTGGCGGCGCTTTGGTTCAGGGGTTGGTAAGCGATGTCGAACGTCGTGCTATGGCTCTTGTGGGCTCTGGCGATGCCGTTTGGGACTGGGATGTGGACCGTGACAGCATATATTTGGACACGGAAGTTGAGAATACTCTTGGCCTGAAACCCGGTACACTGAACGGTTCCCCCAACAATTGGGACGTGCTGCTACACCCTGAGGACCGGGAAAAATTCAAATCAATGCTAAACATTGTTCTCGACCATCGTCGGGGCAAATTGGTGCAAGACTTCCGTTTGCGGGGCAGTGACGGACAATACCATTGGTATTCCATAAAGGCGCGCCCAGTGATCGGCAGCGACGGAGAAGTCTTGCGCTGTGTTGGCACAATTACAGATGTTTCTGAACAACGGGCATCTCAAACGCGGCTGCTTCATGATGCCGTCCATGACAATCTGACAGGGCTTCCCAACCGAGAATTGTTTGAGGACCGTTTGGCCAATTCAATATCTTTGGCCCGATTGGACGCTAACTTGCGCCCTTCCCTTTTCCTGATTGATTTTGACCGATTCAATCAAATCAACGAGACGCTTGGTTTGACCACCGGAGACTCCATATTGCTGACCATGGTGCGCAGGATTACGCGATTGCTGAAATCGCAAGATTCACTTGCACGTCTCCATGGCGATCAATTTGCACTGATCCTTGTTTCTGAAAAAGAGCCTGAAAAAATTGCAGTTTTCGCTGATGCTCTGAAAAGAGCGATCGTAGCGCCCATAAATTTTGCGGATCAAGAAATCAGCATCTCTGCATCTATCGGCTTGGTGACTTGGTCTGGCGAACAAACGACGTCTGATGACATGTTCAAAGATGCTACGATTGCATCGTTTCATGCAAAACGCTTGGGTGGCAATCGCATTGAACCGTTCCGACCCGCATTTCGAGGGCAATCCAACAGTTCAGCAGATTTGGAAACGGATTTGCGGCAGGCAATTTCTCGAAACGAAATTGAAGTTCACTATCAACCGATCGTGGATTTGAAATCCCAAGGCGTCGCTGGGTTTGACACCAAATTGGTCTGGCGACATCCAAAGCGCGGCCTGTTGCACCCGGCTGACTTCTTTCCAGTCGCAGAAAGAACCAATCAGATGCTGCCTCTTGGCCTATTTGCATTGGAACGCGCAGCCGCAGCTCTGGCTGATTGGCAGAAAAAACTGGGCGATGCATCAGGCTTTGTGAGCGTCAACATTTTCAGCCCGAAATTGCTGCGTCAGGACTTGGTGAATGATCTTCGCGGCATTGTGTCAAAACACAAATTGCAACCAAACACGCTGCGCTTGGAACTTGCTGAATCATTGGTCATGCAAAATCCGGAACAATCCTCTCATATTGTGCAAAACGTCAAAGACTTGGGTATTGGGCTTTCTCTCGACGACTTTGGCGTTGGAATTTCTTCCTTGTCCCACGTCACTCGATTTCCGTTCGATTCCATAAAAATTGATGCTCTTTTCGTGGCCAACCAAGGCGGAAGTGGTCGGCCGAACATTTTGCGTTCGATTGTGGGCATGGCGCATGACCTCGGTATGGATGCAGTTGCTGAAGGGGTCGAAACCGAAAATGATGCGCTTGATCTGCAACAACTCGGTTGCGAATACGCTCAGGGCGCGCTGTATGGTGGTGCCGTTCCAGAAGCACAGGCTTTAAGCGCTTTGCAGAAAAACCTGCCGCTCAAACGTTAGGCGTGCCCCGCATTTGACGAAAGACTTGCTTCCGAGATTCCCATTGCACTGAGTGCAGCTTCGTAGATCAGCTCATAGCGGGTCTGAAACAAGAGCTTTCGAGAGGCTGGCAGAGTGAGCCAACCGTTCTGCGCGATTTCTTCTTCCAATTGGCCTTTGCCCCATCCCGAATAGCCCAATAGCATAACGTAGTCTTGTGGGCGCGCAGGGCTCACCAGAACTTTTAATGCATCAAGTGTCGCGGTAACGCACGCCAGATCACCCACGCGCACCGACGACTTTGTGCTGAAATCGAGAGAATGCACAACAAAACCACGACCTTGTTCAACCGGCCCGCCAGAAAATACATCGACCTCTGGCAGTTCAGCATCGAACTCATTTTCGGGTACAGACTGACGCTCGACTTCCAGTTCTTCGAGGATTTCATTGAATGTGGGACTTTGGACCTTGTGGTTCAAAATGAACCCCATCGCACCGTCAGCATCATGGTTGCAGATAAATACAACAGTTCTGGAAAACCTGTTGTCTTCCATACCCGGCATCGCCACCAAAAGGTGGCCCTTAAGATTGAACTCTTTGGTCATAAAATGGCCCGCGCGCGTACATGTGAACAGTTTACCAGCCACAAAGCCGCCTGCAAGCCAAATTCCAACAAGCCAAATAAGGACTGATCACAAGGAAATGAGGCAAAGTGCGCGGCGCGAGAGTCGATTTTTAACAAATCGAGCGCTACATGATTGGCATGATAAAGCTGTCTTCCTTAATTAGCTCCACAACGCTGACTCTGTTGCTTGCAAGCACCACAGCAAGTTTTGCCGCGTCAAGCGATTGGCTCAACGTTTCCGGTGGCAAAATGCGGCTGGTGACATCTGCAAATCCCGATGGAAAAACACTGAATGCTGGACTTCAAATTAAGTTGGAAAAAGGCTGGAAGACTTATTGGCGCTCACCGGGCGCATCGGGCATCCCGCCACAAGTGAGTTTCTTGGGATCGAAAAATGTTGCCAATGCAGAGTTGATGTATCCTGTGCCGACAGTTTTTCCCGACGGTGAGGGATTGAGTGCCGGCTATAAAGAAGAAGTTACATTTCCTATTAATTTGAACCGCTTGTCTAACAGCGCGCCGACAACTCTAAGCGCAAACGGTCTCGTTGGAATATGCGGCGAAATTTGTATTCCGGTTCAATTCTCATTGAGTGTTACCGACAACAACAGTTTTGGCTCTCAGTTCGACATCGTTAGTGCCTTGAACCAAGCTAAAAGCAACATGATTTCGCCATCGCACGACGCCCAACATGTGTCTGAAATGAAGTTCATTGGAGAAACTTCAATGCGCTTTAAGGTCAAAGCTAAAGTTCCCGAGGGGGCCACAAAAGCTGAACTGCATGTGGAAGGACCATATAATTGGTATCTTTCTCCGGTACTCGCAACCGCTATCAAAGGCACAACGGCCTATTTTGACTTACCGCTCAAAAGCCTGCCCAAAAATGCAAAGCCAACAGACACCAAATTGAAAGTTTCTTTGGTGGTCGATGGGCGCGGCACAGAGCAGGAAATCACCCCGTCCGAATAGAAGTGCTTGACCTATTCG
>CALHHQ010000003.1 GCA_938030645.1 uncultured Rhizobiaceae group bacterium | reverse complement strand
CGAAATCGGCGATGCTATTCTCAAGTTGAACGAAGAGCGTGGCTACACTTTCTGTATGATTGAGCACGATATGGAATTCATCAGCAGACTTTGCGACCCTGTTGTTGTTATGGCCGAAGGCACAGTTTTGGCTGAAGGCACAGCCCACGAAGTGCGCAACAATGAGCAGGTGATTGAAGCCTATCTTGGCCGTGGTTTGAAAAATAAACCTGCAAACCAAGGAGCAGCTTAATGTTCCTGATTGGCGAAAATCTCACAGGTGGTTACGGCGGCGCTGACATTCTCAAAGGCTGCACGATTGGCGTTGAGAAGGGCGAAATCGCGGTCATCGTTGGCCCTAACGGTGCGGGCAAATCCACGGCTATGAAAGCTATGTTGGGTATGTTGAACATTCGCGAGGGGCATGTTCTTCTCGGTGGCAAAGACATCACTAAACTGTCGCCTCAAGATCGCATTGCCGAAGGCGTTGCGTTTGTGCCGCAAACATCAAACGTGTTTCCGGGTATGAGCGTTGAAGAAAATCTCGAAATGGGAGCGTTCCTGCGCCGCGATGATTTCCGAGACACGATGGAAGAGGTCTACGGCCTGTTTCCAATCCTCAAGGAAAAACGCCATCAGATGGCAGGTGAATTGTCTGGCGGACAGCGCCAACAAGTCGCCGTGGGCCGCGCATTGATGACGAAACCATCGGTCTTGATGCTGGACGAACCCACCGCTGGCGTGTCGCCCATCGTGATGGACGAACTGTTCGATCGCATTTTGGAAATTCGTGAGACGGGTGTTGCCATATTGATGGTGGAGCAAAATGCTCGCCAAGCGCTCAATATTGCAGACAGAGGATATGTTTTGGTGACCGGTGAAAATCGCTTCACCGACACAGGCGAAGCTTTGCTCAACAATCCTGAAGTTCGCAAAAGTTTTCTTGGGGGCTGATGAAAATGAAGACGCTGTTCAAATTAGTTTGTATCTCGGTGCTCCTCGTGTCGCCAGCAGCTTGGTCAGCCGAGCAAGCGTTTCTGTGTTCTTTTGAAAAAGAGTGCATTGGCACGGATGGATGCGGCGAAACGAGTTTTGCGTTTTCAATCGAAAAGCTGGATGGAGCGTCAACAGTCACAAATGACGCGCTTTTCTCGACTTCTCCGACACACAATATCATCACTGATGCCGAGACTTTGAAAGCTCATTCGTTTACGTCGAAGGACAAGACGGTCGCCGGGTTTTGGTTGCCACGTTCCAATGGTGACTTTCAATCATTGACCATCGCAGAAGATGGAACGGCAAGATATTCCGTCCACATGCCCACATCGGAATTGGCGATTTTCTATCGTGGCTCTTGCAAGGCACCATCATGATCGATTTTCTAAACGCACTGGTTCTATTCTCGAACTTTGTTTTGATCCCCGGCATTGCTTATGGGTCTCAATTGGCGCTCGGTGCGTTAGGTATCACGCTGGTTTACGGCATTTTGCGCTTCGGCAATTTTGCCCATGGCGACACGATGGCATTCGGCACGATGACGGTCGTGCTGATCACTTGGTACTTACAGTCTATAGGCGTGGGTTTTGGCCCATTACCGACCGCTTTGTTGGCTCTGCCATTCGGCATTGCGTTGACGGCATTGTTCCTGATCTTGTCGGACAAGCTGGTTTATAAACATTATCGCGAAGTCAAAGCGCCACCGATCCGCATGGTCATGGCTTCTGTTGGTGTGATGTTCGTAATGAACGGCGTGGTGCGGTTCATCATTGGGCCGAACGATCAGAACTTTATGGATGGTGAGCGGTTCATTTTAAAAGCCCGCGCGTTCAAGAATGCCACGGGTCTCAACGAAGGTTTGGCGATCAAATCATCACAATTGCTGACGGTTGTGATTGCAATCATTCTCGTTTCGGCATTGTTCTGGTTTTTGAACAGAACCCGCACGGGCAAATCCATGCGCGCTTTTTCTGACAATGAAGATCTCGCTTTGCTGTCGGGTATTTCGCCTCAAAGAGTAGTGCTTGTCACTTGGATTTTGGTTGGTGCGTTGGCCACGGTCGCCGGTGTCTTGTATGGCCTCGACAAAAGCTTCAAACCGTTCACCTATTTCCAATTGTTGTTGCCCATGTTTGCTGCCGCGATTGTGGGCGGAGTGGGGCATCCTGTCGGTGCAATTGTTGGTGGTTTTGTCATCGCGTTTTCAGAAGTCACGATCACATATGCCTATAAGAAATTTCTCACCTATTTACTGCCTTCCGACTATGCGCCAGACGGCCTGACACAATTGCTATCGACTGATTATAAGTTTGCAGTTTCGTTTATCATACTTGTGGTTGTGTTGCTGGTGAAACCCACCGGCTTGCTGAGAGGGAAAGTGATATGAGCAATTCCCTTCGCGCCCTTTTGGGCTTCGGCACATTTGCAATCCTGCTTTATTTGGTTGGTGAATATCAATCGTGGAATGTGGCGCTTGCCATTCTGAATCTCTGTATCATTTCAGGCGTCATGGCGCTCGGCGTGAACATTCAGTGGGGTTATGCAGGTCTGTTCAATGTGGGGATTATGGGTTTTGCGGCCCTTGGTGGTGTGGCTGCGGTGCTGGTTTCGCAGCCCGTTATCACCAGTGCATGGCAGGCCGGCGGCAGCGGAATTCTGATCTCTGGCGTGATGTTGCTTGTGGTGATCGGTCTTGCATTTCTGGTCGCCAAGCGGTTCCAAGCAGGGTGGTTCAGAACACTCGCTATGATCGTGGTTATCTTGGGCGGATATTTCGCTATTCGTCAGGTTTACGACCCCGCAGTCTTCGCCATTGAAGCTGACAATCCTGCCAAGTCTGGCTATCTCGGCGGTCTTGGATTGCCAATTATTCTGTCTTGGATTGTTGGCGGCTTGTTCGCGGCTGGTGTCGCTTGGATCATTGGTAAAATTTCTCTGGGATTGCGGTCTGACTATCTGGCGATCGCCACACTGGGCATTTCTGAAATTTTGATTGCCATGATGAAGAACGAAGACTGGCTTACGCGCGGCGTGAAAAACGTAACGGGCCTTGCGCGGCCGGTGCCTTACGAACTGGAGCTGCAAGAAAACCCGCGTTTTATCGAATGGGTGGAGTGGTTCAATTCAGCCCAGTTGGCAGGCTTTACAGGCGAAGCGAAAGCAACTGCGTTGCGCAATCTTGTCGTTGAAGGTTCCAGCATATTTGTAAAACTCTGTTACGCAGGCTTGTTCCTGTCGGTTCTGATTATCGTTTTGATGTTATGTGTAATGGCGCTGGCCTCTCCGTGGGGACGTATGGTGCGCGCCATCCGCGACAATGAAGTCTCTGCGGCAGCTATGGGCAAGAACATCACTCGCCGTCATTTGCAGATTTTCATTTTGGGATCTGCAGTTGTTGGAATTGCAGGTGCAATGCTCACCACTCTGGATGGTCAGTTTACACCATCCACCTACCAACCACTGCGCTATACATTCCTGATTTGGGTGATGGTGATCGTGGGCGGTTCAGGCAACAACCTTGGTTCCGTGCTTGGTGCGTTCTTGATCTGGTTTATCTGGATTGAAGCTGAACCTGCTGGCAATTGGTTGATGCAATACGTGACCCAGTGGATGGAAGAGGGCAGTGACCTAAAGCGTCATTTGTTGGATTCTGCTCAGCATATGCGCCTGTTCATCATGGGCGTGGTCATGCTCACCGTTATGAGGTTCAGCCCGGGCGGTATTTTACCAGAACGGACGAACACCACTGTCGCAAAAGCTTAGTTTTCATGACAAGTATCAAGCATTTGTCGCCGTTTACCAATCCTGCCGTTTCGGCAAGTAGTTGTTGATTTGCAACGCAAAACAGGCGAGATTATCGCCAGAATAACAAAAGAACGTCCGATTGGACAAAAACTCGGCTCTTGAGAGCTAAAGGGAGAATAAAAATGAAAAAGCTGCTTCTCGCTTCCACTATCCTTGCAGGCCTGACTGGCGCTGCATTTGCTGATGGTCACGAAGTTAAAATGGGTGTGATCCTTGGTTTCACAGGCCCAATTGAATCACTGACACCAGACATGGCCGCGGCCGCTGAACTGGCAATGAAAGAAACTGCTGGCAAAGTGCTCGACGGAAAAACAGTCCTATCTGTTCGTGCAGACTCAACTTGTACAGATGCTGCAGCTGCAACAGCTGCTGCTGAACGTTTGATCACTGCTGAAGGTGTTGTTGGCATTATGGGCGCAGATTGCTCCGGCGTAACAACCGCGATTGCAAACAATGTTGGCGTGCCAAACGGCGTGACTATGGTTTCTCCATCAGCGACGTCACCAGCTTTGACCACAATCGAAGACAAAGGCTTCTTTTTCCGCACAGCACCATCTGACGCGCGTCAGGGTCAGGTTTTGGCTGATGTGTTGAAAGACAAAGGCATCACAAAAGTCGCTGTCACATTTACAAACAATGACTATGGCAAAGGCCTTGCCGAAGCATTTGGCGCAGCATTTAAAGCCTCAGGCGGTGAAGTTGCAATCAGTGCTGCGCATGAAGATGGCAAAGCGGATTACTCTGCTGAAGTTGGCGCATTGTCCGCTGCTGGTGCCGAGCACCTTGCAGTGTTTGGTTATGTTGACCAAGGCGGTAAAGGCATCATCCAAACATCGCTGGACACAGGCGCTTTCGATAAGTTCATCTTGGCTGACGGTATGATTGGTGAATCACTGATCAAAGCAATCGGCAAAGACCTTGAAGGCACAATCGGTACGCTTCCAGGTTCTGAATCAGACGGCGCTGCAAAGTTCAAAGAAGTTGCAACTGCTGGTGGCCTCAAGAAAAACGATGGTCCGTTCATGCCAGAATCATACGATGCTGCTGCATTGATGATCCTCGCTATGGAAGCTGCTAAATCAACTGATCGCGCAGCAATCCAGTCCAAAATGATGGACGTTGCAAACGCGCCAGGCGAAAAAATCTTGCCAGGTGAATTGGCCAAAGCTTTGGAAATCCTGAAATCAGGTGGTCAAGTGGACTATGAAGGCGCATCGAACGTCACAATGACTGAAGTTGGTGAAGCTGCTGGTTCTTACAAAGAACTCGTTGTGAAAGACGGTAAGTTCGAGACTGTAAAAGTTCGCTAGTTTAACCATTAAACTGGTTTGAATATGGTGCCCGGCGATCTAAGATCGTCGGGCATTTTTTATTTGGAAACACACCCATGACCAAACGCACTGGCGCGCAAGTTCTCGTTGAATGTCTGTTGGAACAAGATGTGGAAATGGGGTTTGGGGTTCCCGGTGAAAGCTATCTCGCCGTGCTGGATGCTTTGCACGATGTGGGCAATTCATTTCGCTTCATCAATTGCCGCAATGAAGGCGGGGGTGCGTTTATGGCGGAAGCCTATGGCAAGCTGACGGGCAAGCCCGGCATTTTATTTGTCACTCGTGGACCCGGTGCAACCAACGCATCGATTGGCATTCATACGGCCATGCAAGATTCATCGCCCATGGTTGTTTTCGTAGGGCAAATCGAAACCTCTATGCGCCACCGTGAAGCGTTTCAGGAAATGGACTATCGCGCTGTGTTCGGCCCCATGGCCAAATGGGTGGTGGAGATTGACGATGCAGATCGTGTGCCAGAATTGGTTTCGCGCGCTTTTCAGGTTGCAATATCCGGTCGTCCCGGACCTGTGGTTGTGGCATTGCCCGAAGATATGCTGGTCGCCATGACCGATGCGAAACCACGGGGCAAGATCACGCCTGTGAAACCACACATCACAGACACCGACACACAAAGTGTGATGGCGCAGTTGAAAGTGGCCCAAAAACCTGTGTTGATCGTTGGGGGCGGGGGCTGGAACGACAATGGTCGTGTTGCGCTTGAGAAGTTCGCTGAAGCCAACAACCTGCCTGTGATTGTGACTTTCCGAAGCCAAGACCTCATCAGCAATCACTCGCCGAGCTACATTGGCGATGCTGGGTTCGGCATCGCACCAGAAATTCGAGCGTTTCTCGATGAGAGCGATTTGCTGCTGGCTGTGAATGTTCGCTTTGGTGAAACATTGACCGACGGCTATTCCCTTTTCGATCCGCGCTATTTCGACAAAAATCTTGTTCATATCCACGCCAGCGAGGACGAAATCGGAAAAATTTTCACACCATCGCTGGCAATCATGTCTTGTCCCAATGCTGCGATGACAACCCTATCACAGCAGCCAGCGCTAGAAACCACTCCATGGATGGAGCGCACGACCGTAGCGCGCAAGGCTTGGGAAACAGGTTTAAAAGCACCAACCCAACCCGGAAATGTGGATATGGGCATGATCATGGAATATCTGCGGGATCGGTTGCCGAAAGATGTTGTTGTGACCAATGGCGCCGGCAATTTCGCGATTTGGGCTGGGCGTTATTTGCACTACGGCAATGGCGCAACCTTGCTTGGTCCGCAGGCCGGTTCCATGGGAGCAGGGGTACCGTCAGCAGTCATGGCAAAGCTTGTCGATCCCACACGTTTTGTGTTGTGTTTTGCAGGTGATGGGGATTTCCAGATGAACGGTATGGAGCTTGGTGTTGCCCAACAATATGGCGTGGCTCCCATTGTTCTTGTTTTAAACAATGGCACTTACGGCACCATTCGCATGCACCAAGAGCGGGACTATCCAGGCCGCGTGAGCGGAACGTCACTGGTGAATCCAGATTTCACCAAAATCGCAGAAGCCTATGGAATGTATGGTGAAACAGTAGAAGCGACTCAAGACTTTGCAGATGCTTTTGAACGCGTGGTTGCATCCCCAACGGGTGGTTTGCTCGAGTTGATGATTGATCAAGAAGGTCTTGCTCCCAAGGCAACCGTGAGCGGTTTGCGGGGTCGATCATGAGTGGCGTAAGCTGGCACGAAGAGAAGCATATATCCCAAAACACAGGATGGCTGCGTGCCGCTGTCATGGGCGCAAATGATGGCATCGTTTCGGTGGCATGCCTTGTTTTAGGCATGGCGTCAGCAGCCGCATCAAGCGGGGCAATTCTAACCGCAGGAGTCGCAGGTTTGGTGGCTGGCGCGATGTCGATGGCTGCAGGGGAATATGTGTCAGTAAGTTCTCAAGCTGACGCTGAAAAAGCTGACTTAGACCGCGAGAGACAAGAACTTATTGATGAACCTGAGCGCGAACTTCAAGAACTGGCTGACAGCTTCATCGCAAGAGGTGCCAAACCTGAAACGGCGATGCAGATGGCTGAGCAGTTGACCGAAAAAGACGCGCTGGGTGCCCATGCGAGAGAAGAATTGGGCATCACCGAGTTCACTACGGCTCAACCCATGCAAGCAGCAGTCGTGTCGGCGATCACATTCTCCATAGGCGCGTTCCCCCCAATACTCATTGCTGCGCTGGTTGGAACTGAATGGTTGATACCAGCAGTTCTGATTTCAACAGTCATGGTTTTGGCAACGCTCGGCGGCCTCGGTGCTCGCGCAGGCCGCGCACCCATTGGCGTGGCCGTTGCGCGCGTAACATTCTGGGGACTAGCAGCCATGGCCCTGACCATGGGCGTCGGATATCTCTTCGGCGCATTTGTTTAAGG
>CALHHQ010000002.1 GCA_938030645.1 uncultured Rhizobiaceae group bacterium | reverse complement strand
ATCTGCATCACCGAGTGCGATCATGCGACCTGCATCACCAATGGCGTGAGCACCCGTGGAACAAGCAGTCACCACCGAATGGTTCGGGCCTTTCAGGCCGTGCATGATTGAGACATAGCCTGATGCCAGATTGATCAAACGACCTGGAATAAAGAATGGGCTGACACGACGTGGGCCACGTTCGGCCAAAAGCAATGATGTTTGCTCAATGCCCTGCAAACCGCCAATACCCGAACCAATCATCGTGCCCGTGGCACATTTCTCGTCTTCGGTTTGCGGATGCCAATCAGCATCGTTCAAAGCTTGGGTTGCTGCAGAAATTGCATAAACGATGAAAGGGTCAACTTTGCGTTGCTCTTTTACTTCCATCCAATCGTCAGGATTGAAATCGCCATCGGCGGTGTCACCGCGCGGGATTTGACATGCAATCTTTGCCGGAAGGTCTTCAACCTCAAAATCAGTAACGCGTTTAGTGGCGTTTTTTCCTGCAAGGATGTTCGACCAAGATGTTTCGGCATTTCCCCCCAGAGGAGAAACCATGCCAATTCCAGTGACTACAACGCGTCTCATGCGATAACCCTTACGTAAGCAAACTGAACTCTAAACACACAAAAAGGCGTGGCAACAAAGCTGCCAACGCCCTTCTGCAAATAAACGTTCAAAACCTGATTAGGCTTTGTTGGCGTCCAGATATTTCACCGCATCCGCAACTGTTTGAATTGTTTCAGCTGCATCGTCTGGAATTTCAACACCAAACTCTTCTTCGAAAGCCATAACAAGTTCAACTGTGTCGAGGCTGTCTGCGCCAAGATCGTCGATAAAGGAAGCGTTTGAAACGACTTTGTCTTCTTCAACACCGAGGTGCTCAACAACAATCTTTTTTACGCGTGGTTCTGTGTCGCTCATAATTGGTTCTCCAAATCGACCAAATTCATCTGGCCATTAATTAGTTAAGCAGTTCGGTCAGATCAAGCCCAATCGTTACAACTGGTCAAAAGATGGGGATTTCAACAGTTTTGTGCCCCATTTTGAGCAATTTGGGTGACCCAAAATGAGACAATACTGCTTAAATCATTGCCATTCCGCCATTTACGTGAATCGTTTGGCCTGTGATGTAGCTCGCCTCATTGCTGGCCAGATAGGAGACAGCGCTTGCAACTTCGTCGCCTGTGCCAAGACGTTTGGCCGGAACGCTGCCTAAAATGGCATCTTTTTGCTTGTCGTTGAGAGCGTCCGTCATGGGTGTCTCAATAAATCCCGGAGCCACACAATTAACGGTGACATTGCGGCTGGCAATTTCCATCGCCAATGATTTCGACATCCCGATCATGCCAGCTTTAGACGCACAGTAATTGCCTTGGCCTGGATTGCCCGTAACGCCCACAACAGATGTGATGTTGATGATGCGACCCGACTTACGGCGCATCATTGGGTAAACTATATCGCGCGTCAGTTGGAATGTGGATTTCAGATTGATATCCATCACGGAATCCCAGTCTTCATCGCTCATGCGAACGAACAACCCGTCTTTGGTAATGCCCGCATTGTTGACGAGTATATCAACGCCTTCCATGTCAGCTTCAGCTTTCGCCGCCAGCGCTTTCACGGATTCTGCTTCACCAAGGTTTGCAGGGAAGACATGAACCCGGTCGCCGAGCATTTCTGCAATCTCGTTGAGTTTGGCTTCTCGTGTTCCATGCAAGCCAACAGTGGCACCCTGTGCATGAAGAGCTTTGGCAATGGACACACCGATGCCACCTGATGCTCCAGTGACAAGGGCTTTCTTTCCAGTGAGATCAAACATGGACTTCTCCGCTTAAAGTCTGAGTCAAATGAATGGGTTGCGAGACATCACTCACAACTTGATTCGGGTTCTTAATGTAAGGAATGCGCTGCTTACGACAGGGATTCAAGTGCAGGCCCAATGTCGTCTGGCTTACCAATCGCCGTGCCGGTCATATCGCGATCAATGCGGCGGGCCAATCCGGTTAACACCTTGCCAGAGCCAATCTCCAAAATCTGTTTCACGCCTTGATCTGACATGTATTGAACACTCTCTGCCCAACGCACACGACCTGTCACTTGCTCCACCAATCGCTTGGCAATATCGTCAGGGTGAGAAATAGGTTCGGCTAAGACATTGGACACAAGCGGCACGATTGTAGGTTTGATATCAACTTCAGCCAGTGCTTCGGCCATGCGTTCCGCAGCGGGTTGCATGAGCGTTGAATGGAATGGTGCAGATACTGGCAGCGCAAGAGCACGTTTGGCTCCGGCTGCTTTTGCAGCTTCCATGGCACGCTCAACAGCTTCCAAATGGCCCGAGATCACCAACTGGCCGCCGCCATTGTCGTTGGCAATCTGACAGGCATTTTCACCTTGTGTCGCGTCTCCGCAAAGAGTTTCAACAGCAATTTGTTCCAAACCTATGATTGCCGCCATAGCGCCTTTACCGACAGGAACGGCTGCTTGCATGGCTTCGCCACGTATGCGCAACAGTTTTGCAGTGTCGGCAACACTAATTGCATGTGCTGCCGCGAGAGCCGAATATTCACCCAAACTGTGACCTGCCACATAAGATGCCCTCGTGACTTGAAAACCTTGAGCTTCCATTGCCCGCAACGTTGCCAGACTGACAGCCATCAGGGCTGGTTGTGCATTTGCCGTGAGCGTCAACGCATCATCGGGACCTTCCCAAATGGTCTTGGAAAGATTTTCACCCAGCGCCTCGTCAACTTCATCAAACACGGCTTTTGATTCAGCGAAATTGTCCGCCAACTCTTTGCCCATACCAACAGCTTGGGAACCTTGCCCGGGGAATGTGAGTGCTAACATGTGGGAATCCCTTCAATCGTGTACTGAACCCTAGTTGCGAATTTAATTGTGTTTGGTCAAGTCGGGGGGAGATTTGAGGGAGAAAGGTTTGCAGTTCGATGAACTCGATCATCCGACTAAAAACTGTATTCTTGAAGGTGGAAGGTCTGCAATGCGGACAAA
>CALHHQ010000001.1 GCA_938030645.1 uncultured Rhizobiaceae group bacterium | reverse complement strand
AAGTAACTGAACGCCCCTTCACTGCTGACCAGCCAACGTTTGTCTTCTGCAATAGCGGCAATTCGTTCTCGCAAAGGCCGAATGGCAATCTCAATTTTATCTTTGTAAGCGGCAGCATTTGCTTTGTAGACATCCGCATTTTTTGGATCGTATTTCACAAATGCATCGCGAATGTTGTCGACATAGATCAATGCGGAATCGAGCGCCATCCACGCATGAGGGTTTGGCTTACCTTTATACGGACCTTCTGCGATACCCATTGGCGAAACGCCGTCTGACACGACCACTTCAGGTACGTTGCGCAGCGTGCGAAAGAATTTTTCGAACCAAAGCTCAAGGTTGAGGCCATTCCAAATTATGAGATCAGCATCTTGGGCTTTGAAAATATCACCCGGGGTCGGTTGATAGTTGTGAATTTCCGCACCTGGTTTCGTGATCGATTCAACGATTGCAGCATCTCCAGCAACATTTTGAGCAATGTCCGCGATAACCGTGAACGTGGTCACCGCTTTGAACTTGTCGGCCGCACTCGCCTGCGATGCAACAAAACACATCCATACGACCAGCCCAGCTCGTAGAAACACACTCAACATTCAAACCTCAATTCTCACAACTTCCTGGAACACGAGCCATCAATATGGAGCAGATTATCACCTTGTCAATGCAAATGAGAATGATTTGCAATTAGGTATTGCAAATGCGTTGCAGTTAGATTTTACTAGATTCAGACTTGATCATTCACTGGGATATCAGTTTTCGTGAGCAACAACTCGACATCTTCCAAAGGTCGTTTTGAAGACTTGAAGAAAGCCTTAAAATCGAGCGGGTTGAAACTCACCCGCCAGCGAAAAGCTGTCCTCAATGCTCTGGCCAATTCGGACGACCATCCCGATGCAAACCAGTTGCATCGCCGAACGCAGGCGATCGATGCCAGTGTTTCGCTCGCCACAGTCTATCGAACAATGACAGAACTTGAGAATAACGGTGTTATTCACCGATTGTCATTTCAAGGAGAGCCCGCACGTTTTGAGGCGGCAGATGCACCTCACCACGATCATATTATTGATATCGATACAGGCGATGTTGTTGAATTTCAGTCAGAGAAGATTGAATTGTTACAAGCGGAAATCGCACGCGAACTTGGCTATGACGTCATTCATCATCGGTTGGAATTATATTGCAGCAAAAGCAGCAAATGATTGTTCCTTTCAGCTGATCCCAGCAACCTGTTTTCTCATCTCTTGCTCTGCCTGTGAGACCATATCTTCGATCACTTTCGTTGCTGGTTGAATATCTTTTATGAGACCAACGGCCTCCCCGACAAATGTATTCGCGGTGGTCATATCGCCACTCTGCCACGCCGTTTTCCAAAGGGCTGCTTGCTCTTCTGCATTAGCAATTAACCCATCAAGATCACCATGCCAGAGATCTGTGAACGCATTTCTCAAAACACGCGCGGTGTAACGATCAGGCCATTCTAGCTTGCGGGCGATGTCCATTACACTTGAACGAATGGTCTCGTCCCCTGTTGAGCGCAAGGCCGCATCCCACATGGAAGGATGAACCGCAGCTTCTTCGCACGCCCACAAGCGTGACCCGACCAAAACACCATCTGCGCCTAACATTAAGGCGGCAGCCAAACCCCGACCATCAGCAATACCACCGGCGGCGCAAAGCAAAGTGTTCGGTGCGTGCTGTGCAATATAATCAGCCACTTCTGGAACAATCGTCATTGTGGCGCGACTTTCACCGTGCCCACCAGCTTCAGACCCTTGCGCGACGATCACTTCAGTTCCAAGTTCTATGGCGCGTTGAGCGTCTTTCAAAGTTTGCACCTGACAGATCAAAGCAGCACCTGCGCCTTGAATTTTCTTCACATATGGCTCTGGATCGCCAAATGACAGCAAAAGCGCCTTTGGCTTTCGCGCGAGAACCCTTTCCAATAACTCTGGTGACTGTTGCAGTGCCCTGCTCAGGTTCCAGGTAATGAACCCACAACCTACTTCCGCATTTCCTGCGGCCGTAAATTCGTCTTCTAACCAGTTGTCATTGCCGTAGGCACCACCAATCAAACCGAGCCCACCAGCGTTTGTAACAGCAGCGGCAAGTCTGCCACCCGCGGCAAAAGCCATGGGTGCAGAGATTATTGGATGGTCAATTTCAAAATATTTGGTCAGCCGTGTGGTGATCATAAAATTCAGGCCCTTATTGCGACCTGTCAATTATTTCACAACGCAGTCGTGAAAGCCAAACGCTGCTTACTCAAACAATGCAAATGCGCGGATCAAAGCTGGAGACAAGATCACGCAAAACAAGACTGGCAAGAAACAAATCATCATTGGCACAGTGAGTTTTGGCGGCAACGAAGCGGCCTTTTTTTCCGCCAAAGCCATACGGATATCACGGTTTTCTTGGCTCAACACACGCAGAGCAGCAGATAGCGGTGTACCGTACTTCTCGGCTTGAACGAGAGACATCACAACGTTTTTCACACCTTCCAAACCAGTACGCTTAACAAGGTTGTCATAGGCCGTACGGCGGTCCGTCAAAAACGAAAGTTCTGAAGTGGTCATCATCAACTCTTCGGCCAAAGGCAAAGACTGAGGGCCAATTTCTGCCGCAACTTTACGGAAGGCGACTTCAATAGTCATACCAGATTCCACGCAAATGAGCGTTAGATCAAGAGCATCAGGCCATGCTTGAGTGATAGACAATTGACGTGCCGACAAACGGTTCTTGAGGAACAAAATTGGCAAGTAGAAACCCGCAAATCCCCCCATCAAACATTTCAACATGGCCATCAGGCCCTGGCCCTCTTCAACGCCTTGAATGACAAATACGTAGAAAGCGGCCAGCCCCATGAAAATGAATGGCAACGCAAAGCGAAGCGCCAAGAAAATGAACAATGGAGACTGTCCGCGATAGCCAGCTTGAATAAGCATGTCTTCGGTCTTTTCATCTGCCAATGCGGTGCGAAGATTGAGCTTTTCAACCATCGCTTTCATGACAGCGCCCGGTTCTTTCTTGGTGACCTTTGTACGACCTTCTTTTTTCTCGTTCATCAAACGAGCTCGTTCGCGAGCTCTCAGCTTTTCGCGCTCCAGAGCCACGGACTTCATGCGACCTTCAAGAGGATCCTTTTGAAGCATAGGCATTGCAATAGTCAAAATCGTTGCAAACACAGCGATTGTTGTCGCGATAGCTGCCAGATTCTGTGGTGTTGTGAGTAACTCAATCATTGCTGTTGCCTTACGGTGCCATCCAAACTGATGGCGATCGTCTTAGAATTTGAAGTTGATCATTTTTTTCATAATGAAAATGCCGAAGCTCATTGCGATAGCACTTCCTATGAGAATTTTGTTGCCTGTCTGGGTTTCAAACAATGGGTTCAAATATCCAGGTGTTGTGAATGAGATAAGTCCGGCAACCACGAATGGAAGGGAGCCAATAATCGTCGCAGAGGTTTTCGCTTCCGTCGAAAAGGCTTGAATTTTATCTGCCATCTTCCGGCGTTCACGTAGAACCTTACTCAAGTTGCCCAGAGCCTCTGACAAGTTGCCACCCGCCGAAGACTGAATTGCAATCACAATTGCAAAGAAGTTGGTCTCGGGCGTCGGCACACTTTGGTAAAGACGCTCACACGCATCGGGAATTGTGATCCCCATTTGTGAGGCTTCAACGAGCTTTTTGAATTCGGAGCGAACAGGTTCTTCGGAGTCATTTGCAATAATGCGTAAACAGTCATTCAACGGCAGACCAGATTTGATACCGCGCACGATGATGTCGATGGCGTTTGGAAAAATCAAAATGAACTTTCTAAAACGACGAGCTCTTTTAAACGTCACAAGCCAGCGCGGCGCGCCAAAACCGGCCACGAAACCGATACCGATGCATACATAAAAGGGAAGTCCTGAAAACACTAAAGCTGCGAAGAATATGAAAATTCCAAACAGAACCGAAAACAGATAGAACTTCTTCATGCTGATGGTCATGCCAGCCTGAACCATTTTGGCCGCCAAGTTTGGGTTGGCTGCTTTTTTACCGCCCGCCCTTTGTGCATCCACGTTTTTGAGCGTGTCTTCACGTTCTTTGCGGCGTTGCTTCTCGTCCATTTTTTTTGTCTGGACGACAGCCTTGGTTTTTTTGTCAACCTGAAGAGCCTTCATGCGGCCATCGGCTTTTTTGTCATTGGCTATTGAATTGTAAAATAGCCCATAACCCAATGCACCAACTGTGATGGCTGCAAGTACTGTTAGAAGCAGGATCTGGATATCCATGTCCGTGTTCCGTTGCTGGAGACAGATGAGGCTTATGTCTCAAACCTCAACCGTTTCTGGTTGTCGTGTTGCTGCTCAAAAACCTTCAAAGTGTAAGTTAATAGAACAACTGAATTGCGCTCGCTTGCGCGAGACTGTGTTTTAAAATCCGGCTGCTGCTGATTGGCTTTCTGAACCATCAAGAGCTCTGGCCAACCTTTGTTCTTCGTTGTAATAGCGCGCGCGCTCCCACATTTTGGGACGGCCAACACCACATGAATTGTGTTCACCAATAATCTTCCCATCAGCATCTTCACCAACAATGTTGTAGAGGAAGATGTCTTGGGTGATGATCACGTCACCTTCTAAACCAATCACTTCAGTGATGTGAGTGATGCGGCGGGAACCATCGCGCAGACGTTTTGCCTGAATGATCACATCAACTGAACCAACAATAATCTCACGAACCGTTTTTGCAGGAAGGGAAAACCCACCCATCGCAATCATGGATTCCATACGCGACAAACATTCGCGAGGGGAGTTGGCGTGAATTGTGCCCATAGAACCATCGTGACCTGTGTTCATCGCTTGCAATAAATCGAATACTTCAGGCCCACGCACCTCACCCACGATGATGCGTTCAGGACGCATACGCAGACAGTTTTTCACCAAATCTGTCATGGTGATTGTACCTTCACCTTCGAGGTTTGGCGGGCGGGTTTCCAAACGAACAACATGTGGCTGTTGCAATTGAAGTTCTGCGGAGTCTTCACACGTGATGACACGTTCGTCTTCATCGATGTAGTTCGTCATGCAGTTCAGAAGCGTTGTCTTACCAGAACCGGTACCGCCTGAAATAACCAAATTACAACGCACGCGACCGATGATTTTCAGGATCTCTGCACCTTCGGGCGAGATCGCGCCGAAATTCACAAGTTGATCAAGAGTAAGCTTGTCCTTCTTAAACTTACGAATTGTAAGTGTTGGTCCGTCCAACGCCAGTGGCGGCGCAATCACGTTGACGCGGGAACCGTCAGCAAGACGCGCGTCACATATTGGGGACGATTCATCAACACGACGACCAACCTGACTCACAATTCTCTGACAAATATTCATCAACTGATCGTTGTCACGAAACCGCACATTGGTCTTTGTGATTTTACCGTCAACTTCAATGAAAGTGTTTTTGGAACCGTTGACCATGATGTCTGCAATGTCATCGCGTTCCAAGAGTGGTTCAAGAGGCCCGTAACCCAGTACATCGTTACAAATATCCGCAAGCAATTCTTCCTGTTCGGAGATCGACATAACGATAGATTTGATCGCGACGATATCATTTACAATATCGCGAATTTCTTCACGAGCGCCTTCATTGTCGAGCTTCGAAAGCTGAGACAGGTCGATCGTGTCGATGAGTGCAGCGAAGACTTGTGTCTTCACATCGTAATACTCTTCCGATTTCACACTTGATGGCGCTGGCGGAGCATCAAACTCAATAGGTGGTGCGACAGTCGTTTTGATCTTCTTTGGAACTTGAGCTGTGGCTGCAACCGGCTCTGTTTGTGGCGCAACTTCAACTTGCTGTTGAACATCAACACCATCTACCACGCCCATTTCAATAGGAGCATCCGAAGCAGGCATAGTTGGCGCCGCAGTCGGAACTGGTTCCGGTGCCGGTGGTGCTTGCTGAGGCATTGCCAATGGTTGCTGAACGCCGCCACTGTTATCACCACTGGTACCCGAACCCCCGCGCTTGCCAAACATACTCAAATACTCCTCTAAAACCCCGGTACGCTTGCGCGCTTACTTCTCTTTTTTCTTTGAAAAGCGCGATAAAAATGCGCCCATGGACTTCTTTGCTTCTGGTTGAACTTCGCGACGCCCTGTCACGATCTGAGCCAAAGTATCAAGAGATGCAGCGATCTCGCTTTTAGGATCAGTTTCTGAAATCATTTGCCCGTTGTTTGATGCCAACCCAAAAAGAGCGGGTTCAAACGGAATGACGATCGATGGTTCAATTCCAAGAGGGCCTGTAAAATCAGCAATCGAAATTTCCGGACGTTTGGGAACGTTACACTGGTTCAACACCAAGAATGGCTTTTGATCATTGGGACGAAGTTCCGAGATCATATCGACCAAATTTTTTGTGTTCCGCAAACTTGCCAAATCAGGCGTAGCAGTAATGACAATTTTGTCAGCAGTGGACAGAACCTGGCGCATCCAACCCGTCCACATATGCGGAAG